>CAYJEC010000731.1:0-1998 GCA_964369025.1 uncultured Ideonella sp.
TCGAGGTGTTGGTCGTCACGCCGTAGATCACGAACGGCATCGACGGCGGGATGATGGGCGCGATGATGCCGCCCGAGGCGATCAGCCCGGCCGAGGTGGGCAGCGGGTAGCCGCGCTGCTTCATCATGGGCAGCAAGATGGTGGCCAGCGCCGCGGTGTCGGCCAGCGCCGAGCCACTCATGCTGGCCATCAGCACCGCGGCGCCGATGGCCACATAACCCAGGCCGCCGCGGATGTGGCCGACCCAGGCCTGTGCCATGTCGATGATGCGACGGCTGATGCCGCCGGAGTTCATCAACTCGCCAGCCAGGATGAAGAAGGGCACGGCCAGCAGCGGAAAACTGTCCACGCCGGCCACCAGGTTCTGCGCCAGCAACTGGGCGTCCCAGAAACCGAGCACCCAGGCCATGGCCGCGCCGGTGAGCGCCAGCGCCAGGGCCATGTTCATGCCGATGCCCATGAGCACCAGCATGCCCATGGAAAAGACGACAAAGGCTTGCGCTTCGGCTTGCATCGCGATCACTCCACTTCGGCGCCGTGGCCCAGATCCAGCGGCGTGCGCCTGACCAACTCGATGAGGGCCATCAGGCCGATCGCCATGGCACACAACATGGCCGGCAGCGGCAGCAGGGCGGTCGGGTAGCCGAGCACGACCGAATGGCTGTCCATCCCGACGACCACCTGCTGCCAGGCGCCCCACGCCAGCAAGGTGCAGCCCATCAGCACCAGCAGGCGGATGACAGCCGTCATCAGCCCCATGGCAAGGGGTTTCTGCCGCAGCATGCCGACCAGGCTGGTGAACGCCATGTGCTCGCCGGCTGGGTAGGCGGCCGTCGCGCCGATGAAGACCATCCAGACGAACAGCAGGCGGGAGAGCTCCTCGCTCGCCGCTACACCGCTTCCGAAACCGTAGCGAAGCACCACGTTGATGAAGACGGCGATGGCCATCACACCCAGGCAGGCGGCCATGGCCCCTTGGGCCAGGCGTTGCCACGGCGGTGTTGCCGCGTTGGTATCGGTGTTCATTCGGTTGTTTCCTCTTGGTCGATCCAGGCGCTCACGTCGGCCAGGATCTGTGGCAGGGGGGCCGTGGCATCGACCCGCAGGACGCCCAGTTCGCCGTCGGGGCGCTCCAGCGTGTCGAACTGGTTGTCCACCAGGCCGGCATGAAAGAAATGGGCTGCCCCGCGTGCCGCCACCCGGCGTTGGGCTTCGCCACGCGACAAGTCCATGAACACAAAACGCAGGCCTGGTGCGGCCTGCCGCAGTTGGTCGCGGTAGCAGCGCTTCAGGGCAGAGCAACTGAGCACCACCGCCCCGGCGTGACTCAGTTCGTCGGCCAGCGTGGCCAGCCACCCCTCGCGGTCGGCGTCGGTCAGCGCGATGCCTTCGCGCATCTTGTCCAGGTTGGCCGGCGGGTGGTGCGCGTCCCCTTCCACGAACGGCAAGCCCCGCAGTTGTGCGACGGCCTCCGCCAGCGTGGACTTGCCGCAGCCTGAAACACCCATGACGACCAATGAACCCTGCATTTTGGACAGCGCTATCCCAAACGGACCAAGAAAACGACAGATGGGTTGGAGCGGACAGCCCTGGGCAATCACACTGTTGCGGTTGGGGCTTGTCCGAATAGACCGATCTGTCGGATAGCGCTATCCTAAAGAGAATCGCGACGCCTCAAATCCGTAGAAACCCTCAATCCATGAGCGCTCCCCCTGTTCGCCGCCGTGGCACCGGCCGGGTCACCCTGAGCGATGTCGCCCGCGCGGCGGATGTCAGCCCGATCACCGTGTCACGCGCATTGCGGGGTGAGCGCGCGGTGGATCCCGCGCTGGTGGCCCGCGTGCGCGAGGCAGCTGATCGCCTGGGCTATGTGCCCGACCCCGCTGCCCGAGCCTTGGCCTCGCACCGCAGCAGCCACGTGGCTGTCCTGATCCCGATGTTGTCGAACGCGCTGTTCGTCGACCTGCTGGAGGCCGTGCAGCGCACCCTGCGGCCGGC
>CAYJEC010000732.1:0-1998 GCA_964369025.1 uncultured Ideonella sp.
GGGCGGCGGCCTGCGGTTTCGGGCGCTGGCACTGCAACGCGCGGCACGGTGGCGGGCGCAGCGGATTCGTCATGGCCCATGGCGGCCTGCCGGCGCTTGAGCATGCGCTCGCGCACGTAGTCCTGGAACGACAAGGTGCTCATGGCCAGTTGCTCGACGTCGTCCTGCACCTCGGCCGATGGCGTGGCGGGCAGGCGGTCTGCCAGCCGACGGCCAGGTGTAGGGCGTTCGGCAATCTGGCGCTCGACGCGGGCGGCCAGACCTTCGGACTGACGCGGTGCCGGGCGGGCAGCGGGCGCTTCACCGGAACCGGCCACACGCTCGAACTGCTCGACAGTCTCGGGGGCCATCGCCAGCACCTCCACCCCCTCGGGCGCGGGTTTGGTGGACAGCACCACGGCGTCTTCGCCGAACGCCTGGCGAACCAGGGCAAAGGCTTCGCGGGAAGTACGGGCCGAAAAGCGCTTGACGTTCATGCAACCTCCTGCCGAGCCGTCTCAAGGGAGGTGGCTCCACCTTGGGGGGGCCGCGAGCGAATGCGAGCGTAGGGGGTCATACCATGCCTCCGATGATCGAGCCGATCCGGATCGAATGAGTCTCAGGAATTTCGCTGTGCGCCAGCACCTTCAGGCGGGGTGCGGCGCGCTTCAACAGGCGGGCCAGTGGGGCGCGCAAGGCGTCGGGCACCAGCAGGCAGGCCGGTACGCCCAGGTTCTCTTGCTTGCGCACACTCTCGGCGGCTTGCTTGGTCAGGGCCTCGGCCACGCCCGGGTCGAGGACGGCGCCGTGCGGCGAGTTCAGGGCCTGGTTGACCATGCGCTCCAGATCGGGCTCCAGCGCGATCACGTCCAGTTCCTTGGCCGGGCCGTAGATCTGCTGCACGATGGCCGGGGCCAGGTGGATGCGGATGCGGCGCGCCAGCTCGGCCGGGTCGCTCACCATGGCGGCGTGCTCGGCGAGGCATTCGACGATCGAGCGGTAGTCCCGGATGTGGACGCCTTCGTCCAGGAGGAGCTGGAGCACCTTTTGCAGGGCTGCAATGCCGACCATCTTGGGGACCACGTCTTCGATCAGTTTGGGGGCCAGTTTCGTCACATGCTCGACCAGGGCCTGGGTTTCGACGCGACCCAGCAACTTGGCGGCATTCACCTGCATCAAGTGTGAAAGGTGGGTGGCGACGACGGTCGAGCAATCAACCACCGTAAATCCACTCATTTGGGCCTGCTCCCTGTGGCGCTCCTCGATCCACACCGCAGGCAGGCCGAAGGCAGGATCGATGGTCTTCGTGCCCGGCAGTTGCGGTACCGAGCCGCCCGGGTTGATGGCCAGGTGCATGCCGGGGAAGGCCTCGCCCTCTCCGACGACCGCGCCGCGCAAGGTGACGCGGTACATGCTGGGCTTGAGGTCCAGGTTGTCGCGGATGTGCACCGAGGGCGGCAGGAAGCCGACCTCCTGCGCGAACTTCTTGCGGATGCCCTTGATGCGCGCCAGCAGGTCGCCCTTGCGCTCCTTGTCCACCAGGGCGATCAGCCGGTAGCCCACCTCCAGACCGAGCGTGTCCACCGGTTGCAGGTCGTCCCAGGTGGCCTCGGTGTTTGCCGCAGGAGCAGCCTGGGTGGCGTCGATCTTGGGTTGTTGTGCAGCGCGCTTGGCGCGCTGGGTGAGCCACCACGCGTAGTAGCCGATCAGGCCGGCCATCAGCAGGAACACCACGTGCGGCATGCCTGGTACCAGCCCCAGGAGCGCGATGATGCCGGCCGTCAGGCCCAGCGCACGCGGCGAATTGAACACCTGGGTGCGGATCTGCTGGCCGATGTCGGTCTCCGAGCCGACCCGAGAGACCACCATCGCCGCAGCCACCGAGATCAGCAGGCCGGGAATCTGGGCCACCAGCGCGTCGCCGACCGCCAGCAGGATGTAGGTGCTCGCCGCTTCGGAGGCTGACAAACCGTGCTGTGCGACGCCGATGATGAAGCCGCCCACCACGTTGATCAGCAG
>CAYJEC010000733.1:0-1998 GCA_964369025.1 uncultured Ideonella sp.
AACCGATCGGGCTCCTTCGTGCCATTGCTCGGCAGGCGATGATCTGTGTGGTGCTACCCACCATCGTGATCGGGGCCGAACGCAGGGCCCTGAACGACCTCGCCCTCGGATCGGTTGTGGTCAACCGCCGTTGACCTGCGCCCGGTCGGCGGCCTGATTTGCCCAGATGACCAGCGATGACGCTTCCGTAACGATCCGATAATCCTTCGCGCGGAGGATTGCAGCCCCACAAATCTGGGGTTAGCTTGGACGAAGCTCACCCATCGGACGAAGCTGCCTCGTTGGCACCCCACAGGGGCCCCGCAGCCTCGCCGACCTAGACCTGGAGGAACATTGGGCACCAAGAAGATACTCGTGGCGGGTGCGGGCCTCATCGCCGGCCTGCTCGCGCTGTCGGCGTGCACGCCGGCGCCGACCGCCTCGCAGGCGCCGATCAATACGGCCAAGGTGGCGACCGTCGCGTGGAACCAGCCGTTCTACTCGTACAACTCGGCCACCTCGTTCGGCAACGCCGTCGCGAACACGAACATCCTGTACATGTCGAACGACTCGTTCAACTACTACGACAAGGACTTGAAGCTCGTGCCCAACGCCAGCTTCGGTACCTACGAGAAGCTGTCCGATAGCCCCCTCACGGTCAAGCAGACGATCGCCCCCACCGCCACCTGGTCTGACGGGGTGGCCGTCACGCCCGCCGACCTTGTGCTGAACTACGCCGCCCAGAGCGGTCTCTTCAACACCTACACCGCCAAGACCGACGACGAGGGCAACGTAGGCTCGAAGAACACCGGCAACAACGTGTTCTTCAACGCGTCGTCCATCGCCTACGAGTTGATCAAGGAATTCCCGGTCATCGAGGGCAACACCATCACCTACAAGTACTCCAAGCCCTTCGTGGACTGGGAGATCAACGTGCTGCCCACCGGCGTTCCGGCCCACATCGTCGGCAAGCGCGCCCTTGGCATCGCCGACCCTACGCAGGCCGCGCAGGCCGTGCAGGACGCCTTCAAGAACAACGACAAGGCCGCGCTGGCCAAGATCTCCAACATCTGGAACGGGGACTACAACTTCAAGACGATGCCCTCCGACAAGGAGCTCGTCGTCGGCAATGGTCCGTACACCATCTCGGACCTGAAGGAAGATCAGTACGTCACGCTGACCAAGAACGCCAACTACAAGGGCGATCACAAGCCGACGATCGATACGATCACGGTCCGGTTCATCGCAGACCCGCAGGCTTCGGTCCAGGCCCTGCAGAACGGTGAGGTGCTGGTCACCCAGCCGCAGGCCACCGCCGACATCCTCAAGACGATGCAGGCGCTGCCCGAGACCACCGTGCTGAACGAGGTCGGCGGCACCTACGAGCACGTCGACATGGCTCAGAACAACAACGGGCCGTTCGACCCGAAGGCCTACGGCGGCGACGCCGAGAAGGCGCGTCTGGTGCGTCAGGCGTTCCTGCAGACCATCCCGCGGCAGAAGATCATCGACACGATCATCAAGCCGCAGAACCCGTCGGCAGAGATCCGCAACTCCTACAACGTCGTTCCGGGCTCGCCCAGCTACGCCGACCTCGTTGCAAACAACGGCATGCAGTCGACCTTCGGTGCCGGCGACAACACCGACAAGGCCAAGGAGCTGCTTGCCCAGGCCGGCGTCAAGTCCCCGACCGTCCGCTTCATGTACGACAACACCAACACGCGTCGCGTGCAGGAGTTCCAGCTGATCAAGGAGGCTGCCGACAAGGCTGGCTTCAAGGTCGTGGATGCGGGCAACAAGGACTGGGGTTCGCTGCTGCAGAAGACCAGCGTCTACGACGCGAGCCTGTTCGGTTGGCAGTCGACCAACACGGGCATCACCGGTGCTGACGCGAACTACCGCACGAAGGCCACGAACAACTTCTACGGGTACTCCAGCAAGACCGTGGACGACTTGCTCAACCAGCTCCTGGTCGAGCTCGACGGCGGCGCAGGACCGCCCGCGATCGTGTCCTGGGGG
>CAYJEC010000734.1:0-1997 GCA_964369025.1 uncultured Ideonella sp.
CCACGGTTTCGCCCGGCTTCGGGTCGATGATCTTCACCAGCCCGTACCAGCCGGTCACGCCGGGCATGCCGACGGCACCGAGGTAGGCCGAAAGCGGGATGTGGGTGGTGTCCACCTTCTGCAGCACGCCACGCTGGCTGGCGTCGACGACCAGGTACTCCTGCCAGCCGCCCATGCCGACCACCTTGTCACCGGCCTGAAAGTGGGCATTCTTCGACTCCACCACCTCGCCGACGGTGCCGCCGATCATGACGGCATCCAGCGGCTGCGGCTGGGCGTAGCTCTTGCCATCGTTCATGCGGCCGCGCATGTACGGGTCGAGGCTGAGGAAGTGGTTGCGTACCAGCACCTGGCCTTCCTGCAGCGCCGGCACTGGCGTCTCGACGAGGCGGAAGTTGTCGGCCGAAGGCTCGCCGGCTGGGCGGGAGGCAAGCAGGATCTGGCGGTTCATCGTGGTCATGGGGTGTCCGGGTTGGTTCGTTGCAGGGCTTTGACGCCGCGGCCCTTGACGGGCAGCTTGCGCAGGTACTTGAAGGTGCCGGTGGCATGGGCGCAGAGCTCGCCCGTGTCGTCCAGCACCGAGGCTTCACAAAAGGCCAGCGTGCTGGTGCGATGGAGCAGCTTGCCGAGCGCGCGGAGTTCGCCCTCGGCAGGGCGCACGAAGCTGGTCTTCATCTCGATGGTGGCCACGCCCGGGCCGTCCAGGTGGTCGCTGCGCGCCGCCGTGGCCATGGCCACGTCGAGCATCGTCATCAGCACGCCGCCGTGGGCGACCTCCCAGGAGTTCATGTGGGCGTCGGCCAGGTCCACGCGCAGTTCGCTGGCGCCGTGGGCACAGGCGTGCAGTTCCAGCCCCAGGCTCTCGACGAACGGCACACGGACAGGGAACGGGATCTTGGTGCGGGACATCGCTCGATCAACCTCCGGTCAGCGCCGAGACGCCACCGTCCACCGCCAGGATCTGCCCGGTGATGTGCTTGCCTGCGGCCGAGGCGAACAGCAGCGCCGCACCCTTCAGGTCGTCGTCGTCGCCCAGGCGGTTCAATGGGGCGTGCGCCGCCATCTTGTCGGCCCCCAGCGTGGCCAGCAGGCCCTTGGTCATCCGGCTCGGGAAGAAACCCGGCGCGATGGCGTTGACCGTGATGCCATGGCGGCCCCATTCACAGGCCAGCGCGCGGGTGAAGTTGACCACCGCGCCCTTGCTGGTGTTGTAGGCAATGGTCTGCATCTCGGGCGGGTTGCCGCCGAGCCCGGCGATCGAGGCCACGTTGATGATGCGGCCGAAACGGCGCGGGATCATGCTGGCATGCGCCACTGCCTGGCTGAAGACGAACAGGCTGCGGATGTTCAGGTTCATCACCTTGTCCCAGGCCTCGAGCGGATGGGCCTCTGCCGGTGCACCCCAGGTGGCACCGGCGTTGTTGACCAGAATGTCGATCCCGCCCAGGCGCTCCATGGCCTCGGCGACCACGCGCCGAGCCTCGTCAGGCTGGCTGGCGTCGGCCGCCACCCAGCGGGTGTCGATGCCCTTGGCCTGCAGATGGGCGGCTGCCTCTTCCAGGTCGGCCGCCTTGCGTGAGCTGAGCAGGATCTTCGCGCCAGCCTCGCCCAGCGACTCAGCGATCTGCAGACCCAGGCCACGTGAGCCGCCGGTCACCAGGGCGGTACGGCCCTCGAGGCTCATCAGTTGTTGGATAGGTGTGCTCATGTCGATTTCCTTCGTTCAGAACCAGTCGTCCTGCATCTCGCGGCAAACGGCCTCTCGCGACGCGACCGCGCCCAGCCAGCCATCGACCAGCGGGAGCTCGTAGGCAAAGAAGTAGCGGCACGCGGCCTGCGCGCCGTCGTGCGGCACGGCGCATGCCACGTCAAGCCAGATCCAGGCGAGCACCACATGGCCAAAGGCCTGCAGGTAGGGCGTGGCGTTGGCGAGCGCCTCCTCGGGCACGCCGGTGGCCCAGGCGGATCGGGTGGCGGCGCCCAGACACTGCAAGGCG
>CAYJEC010000735.1:0-1996 GCA_964369025.1 uncultured Ideonella sp.
GCTGCCTTGACCTGCTCCTCAAACGGCGCTTGTAGGCGCTGCCCCTTACGCACCAGCACCTTGGCAAACTCCCACGGGCTGGCACCGGATTGGGTGGTCTGGCGAGCGGCAGGGACTGCCACAAACAGCGCCTTGGTAAAGGCCTCAATAGCCTGCTTCAGCTGGTCGGCATCCGCGTTCATTGCCTCCCCGCCCAGTGTTTGAGCCAGTTGCCCTAGATCCAGACTGATATAGCGGTAGTAAGTGGCTGAGTTGAACTCCAGGCTACCCATATGGGCGGAGCCTGGTTCATCCTGCCGATCATCGAGGGCGGTAAAGAATTCAACCTCGTTGGCCACTCTGTGAGTCGAGATGGCATGGCTAAAGGAGGCCGCCGCCTCGACATTCATTTCGGCGGCCTTAGCCACCATGCGACCGAAGAGGGCGATGTCGAGAGCATCAAGCGCCGGGTTGAGGCTCTTCTTGGCCAGCTTGGCCAACTCCTTGTCCTTGATCTTTCCAGCATCGAATTCCAGTTCCCGGACGTAGCTGGCAAAGGCAGCCGATTCGGTATCACTGATAAAGAGCAGGGTATCGTCAGCAAGCAGTTCGGCTATCTTGCCTGCACAATATTGTGCCTGTTCCTGAGAAGCACCCAGCTTGAGACAATGCTCTGTGATGAGCTCTGCTACTTTCTTGGTACGGATGCCCAACTTGATGCCGAATTCTTGCAATGCCAGACGTACTTGGCGCTTCCAGCACTGGGAGCTGACACGGGCACGGGTTACGCCGCCCACGACTGCGGTTTTAGGAGCGCCCACATCGTCCCGGTTGAGACAGGTGACAGGGAAGGACTGCAGGATGTGATACTCGATACGAATGTTTTTAAGTACTTGATTCATGATGATTCCTTGTCAAAAGAGGGGTTATTCAATAAGAGGGACCACTTGCAGCAGGCCGCAACCGAAGGCACGGCTGCGCCCCAGACCGGATGCGACGCTGAGCTGAAAGCGTTCGGGGTCGGTCACGGTCAGGTAGCCGCTCAGGGTGGCCTGCTGCAGGGTGACGGAGTGTTCGGCCTTGCCCTTGAACTGCTGCATCCGAATGTCATCGACTTGCAGACGCAGGGGATCGACACTGAATCCCCAGTTGGCAGGGGCACGCTCGGTAAACCAGGCGGCGATCGCCTCCCGCCCCCTGACGGGTTTCAGCTGGCGGCTTTGGTTATCCCGCCGGGTGGGCGAGAGGGTGACGGTAAAGCGGTAGTGCTGGTGGGCAAGAAAGCCCTCGGGCAGTGGCCGGGACTCGACTTCCCCATGCTCACCGGCCTTTGGCTGGCGATCCGAGAGCAGCAAGATCTGACGGTAGTGCTGCTCACCGCCCTTGTCCGCCCACTGGATGCCACTGGGTTCGCTAGCCTGTTTCTGGGCAGCTGTGCGCACATCCTCAAACAGGTCGTAAACCACCCGATGCAGGGAGTAGAGATCGGTTATTCGCAACGCCTTCACGGCGGCCCGATCCAATCGCAAGACACTGGCGTAGAGGGTCATGCCTGCACCTCCGCTACGGGCTTGCCGTAGAACTGCTGAGCCCAGCGGGCCCTGGCCCGATCCCCCGAGCGGTGAAACCAGCGCAGATCCTCCAGCAGTGCAGCGTAATCAAGCGGTTGGGATACCCGGCTGCGAATAAGGCTCAGCAGGGGACGCAAGATACGGCAGACCTCTTCGGTATCGTCGCAGGCCAGCAGACGGCGCAGCCTGGCTTTTGCCTGATCGCTATCGTGCCCGTCACTAAAGGCGTGGGCGATGGCCTGACCGAGTGGCAAGGTGCCATTGCTCTTTTGCTCGCTGCGGGCAACTGCGGCGGCAATCAGGGCAAAAGGGAGGCGCTCATGGACAGACTCCAGATTGACCTCGAACGCTGCCAGGGTATCCCAGCACTGATATTCGGTGGCGGGGTTGTCGGCCCGGCGCAGACGGGCGGCGAATCCCTTGTCCTTTGGGCAGCGCTGGCAGAG
>CAYJEC010000736.1:0-1993 GCA_964369025.1 uncultured Ideonella sp.
TGACCTCAAGGTGAGGCCAGTTTCAGCAAACCAATAGAACGGCCAGTTTGGGCCAATCTCGGAAGTTGGTAAGGTTAGTGTCGAACGACCGGAATGGACCCCCATTCACGCCGCTCGTAATGTTGCGTCCATGGGGCAGCCTTTGGCCCGAAGCGGACGTCCTCAGCCGCGAGTCCAGAATGATTGCGGTGTCGAAGCTGGATGATTAGGATAGTGAGGGGAAGATGTAGGGGGATAGGCCATGTCTGACCTTTCAGGTCTTCTGCCCCCTATCTCAATCGAAACTCTGACCGGTTTTGCCTGGAGAGTTTTCGACGCAATCCTGGTCGGAGCCGTCGTTGCCTGGTTGTTGTCGCTCGGACGGGCTCGTGAGCGGCGACTTGCAAGAGAGCAGATAGCGGAGCAACTCTGTCGCGTGTTCGGCATGAGGCTCTTTCGTTCGCGAAAAAACGACGCGCCGAGCCTTGAAGAACTGCCCCCGAGTTCGCTGCAGGGCTGGCCCTCGCTGGAACGACTCCAGTGGAATCTCGACTTGCACCGGTCGGAATTGCGCCCCCGAGAGCTGAGGCTGATGCAGGCGCTGATCGAAGATCTCCTGCGCATCCGCGCCAATCAATTCACGGCGGAACTTCACCTGCTGGATGAATATCTGCCGGGCGCGGCGCGGTGGTTCTTGCCGGCGCATCTTCGGGAGAAATTTCTTGAGGATGCCAAATTTATCGGCCTGCCGCGTTTGACCGAGGGCGTTGCCTAAACCTTCGCCAACAAGGGTCGAACCGCAGTGACCGCCATCGGCGAATTGCTGCCAGCCCCCAAGAGGCGTGGGAACGGCCGCTGAGGCCGAAGTCGGCCGCTCCCCTCCCCGTACACCTATAAGTCTACGCCTTCCGAGATCGAGAGCGCATCGTCGACTTCGACGCCCAGGTACCGAACCGTGCTTTCAAGCTTGCTGTGGCCCAGGAGAAGTTGAACGGCGCGTAAGTTGCCCGTCTTTCGGTATATGAGCGCAGCCTTGGTCCTTCTGAGCGAGTGCGTCCCATAGGTGGCAGGATTTAGGCCGATCGATCGTACCCAACCCTGCACTATTCGAGCGTACTGACGCGTCGAGACGTGTGGAGATGATGCGAGCCTGCTGGGAAACAGAAAGTCGCCAGATCCCAGGCCACGCTGCCTGATCCACGCGACAACGGCGTTACGGGTCTGCTCGGTGATTTCGAACTGGACGGGTCGACCCGTCTTCTTCTGGACGATTACCGCCCGAGTCCTGATCTCGCTGCCGGCCGCCACGTCGTTGACTTTGAGACGTACGAGATCGCATCCACGAAGCTTGCTATCGATTGCCAGATTGAACAGCGCGAGATCCCGAACACGTCGCTTCAACTCAAGACGCGCCCGGATCGACCAGACTTCCTTCATTTTCAGTGCGGGCTTCTGCCCGGTCAGCCGCCCCGCCGTGATGCGGCGTGGATGACCGCCAGCGCGTCGCTGAGTTTCGAAAATCATATCCAGAGTCATGCTCGTGAGCCTTCTGCTCACCCCGCCCACACCATGCAGGCGGGCGGCAAAGCTGCTCGCGTCGAACAGATCGTGCGACTGGCTTCAATCGTCGCGCTAGGTCGAGCGAGTTTCTCCCCGACAGGGGCACACCGACCCGCTGGCGCCCTCGCGAAATACCGTCAGGTTTCAAGGAAAACCGCGTGAGGACGGAGCGATGCAGATCGTCGACAGCCAACGATCAGCACATCCAGGTCAGGGGAGTGGTTTGGAGGCTAAAATGCGAGCGCTCTATCGCTACCTGCCCGCAACCGCTCTTGCTCAAGTCATTTTCAATCGGGGTAGTGACAGCCAAAGCAACCGGCACCGTGGAGGGACACATGGAGGGATGAAGTTTTTCACGTCCGAGAAAAGCGCCGTCGCCCATACGTTTTCGCTTGACTGGTGGTGCGGGAGGTGGGGGTCGAACCCACAAATCCGTAAGGACGGAGGATTTTGA
>CAYJEC010000737.1:0-1990 GCA_964369025.1 uncultured Ideonella sp.
GAGCCGCCGCCCGAGATCAGGCACAGCACCAGGTCGTCTTCGGTCAGCCCCTCGACGAATTGGAGCAGCCGCCTGGCGGCAGCTTCGCCGGCGGCGTCGGGGACAGGGTGCGCAGCCTCGACGATCTCGATACGCTGGCAAGGCACCGCGTAGCCGTAGCGTGTGACCACGAGCCCCGACAGCTGACCTGGCCAATGGTCTTCCACCGCCCGCGCCATGGACGCCGAGGCTTTGCCCGCGCCGATCACCACGAGGCGGCCCTTCGGAGCGGCTGGCAGATGCCGTGGCACGCAGAGTGCCGGCTGCGCGGCAGCGATGGCCGCGTCGAACATTCGCCGCAGCAACCCGGACGTTTCGGACGTGTTCACGATGAGGTTCTGTGGGCGCATCAGGCGGCGGCCCTGGACGCCGAGAGAGGCTGCACGTTGCTCGGTGGATCCTCTCCTTCGTAGAGCTCATGCAGGTCTTCGGGATCGGTCTTGCCGTCCAGCACCTGGGCGAGTCGCTCGCGGTCGACAGAGCCGACCCAGCGTGCGATGGCCACCGTACCCACGGCGTTGCCGATGGTGTTGGTGATGGCGCGCGCCTCCGACATGAAGCGGTCCACACCCAGCAGCAGCACCATGCCAGCCACCGGGATCTTGCCCATCGACGCGAGCGTGGCCGCCAGCGTGATGAAGCCCGATCCTGTGACACCCGCGGAGCCTTTCGAGGTCAGCAGGAGTACGCCGAGAACCACAAACTGGTCGGTCAGCGTCAGCGGTGTGTTGGTGGCCTGGGCGATGAAGTTCGCAGCCATCGTGTAGTAAATGCACTGGCCATCGGGGTTGCAGGTCAGGCCCGAGGGCACGACCAGGCCGACCACCGGCTTGGCGACGCCGGCGTTCTCAAGCTTGCGCATGAGCTGCGGCACGACCGACTCGGACGAGCTGGTGCCCAGGACGGTGAACAACTCGTCCTTGATGTACTTCAGAAACTTCCACAGACTGAAGCCGGACAGGCGCGCGATCCCGCCGAGCACGATGACGACGAACAGGAAGCAGGTGATGTACATCGTGCCCATCAGCTTGCCGAGCGAGACGACCGAACCCAGGCCGTACTTGCCGACCGTGAAGGCCATCGCACCGAACGCGGCCAGCGGTGCGAGCCGCAGGATCATCCCGACAATCGAGAACACACCGTGGGTGAACGCATCCAGGAAGTCGACCACCGGCTTGCCCCGCGAGCCGATGTGCGACAGCGCCACGCCGAACAGGGTTGCGAAGACGAGGATCTGCAGGATGTCGTTCTTGGCCAGCGCGTCGACGATGCTGGTCGGCACGAGGTTGAGCATGAAGTCGACGAAGCCCGTGGGCTTGGCGGCCGTGGACGTGTAGCCGGCGATCGCCTTGGTGTCGAGCTGGGTGGCGTCGATGTTCATGCCGTCGCCTGGCCGAACGACGTTGACGACGACCAGGCCGAGCACCAGCGCGAAGGTCGACAGCACCTCGAAGTAGATCAAGGCCCGGACGCCGACGCGGCCGAGTTCCTTCATGTTCTCCATGCGGGCGATGCCGAGCACCACGGTGGCGAAGATGATCGGTCCGGAGACCATCTTGATCAGCTTGATGAACACGTCGCCGAGCGGCTTCACGTCCACGCCGAGGCTGGGATAGAAGAAGCCCAGCGCCACGCCGGCGAACACGCCGATCAGGACCTGGACGTAGAGCTGTCCGAAAAAGCGCCGCATGTCTTGTCTCCTGGTGGATGTGCGGGCGTGACTCGCCCACCCGGCAGCGCTTGGCGGCTATTGCGGGGATCGGCGCCGGTGGCGCCCGGAAGAATCGGGAGGATCAGTCCCGGCCGGCCCTCCCTGGGGCGGCCGGGGCCGCTTGGCTCAGGCCGCTTTGCGCTGGGCGCCGGCCGTCAGGAGCTCGCAGACCGCTTGCGTGACCTGGGCCGTCGTGGCCTTGCCACCGAGGTCGCCCGTGTGCAGCTTGGGGTTGGCCGT
>CAYJEC010000738.1:0-1990 GCA_964369025.1 uncultured Ideonella sp.
CACCATGCGGCAGGAGGGCATGACGGCACGCGTGATGTCCGCCATCGCCATCGAGCAGGTGGTCGAACCCTACGTGCGGCCCAAGGCCCTGCAGTACCTCGAAGAGGGCAAGGTGGTGGTCTTTGCTGCCGGCACCGGCAATCCTTTCTTCACCACCGACACCGCTGCGGCGCTGCGTGGCGCCGAAATTGGCGCCGAGATCGTGCTCAAGGCCACCAAGGTGGACGGCGTCTACTCCGCCGATCCCAAGAAGGATCCGAATGCGACGCGCTACGTGAACATCACGTTCGACGAAGCCATTGCGCGAAACCTGCAGGTGATGGACGCCACCGCGTTCGCGTTGTGCCGCAACCAGAAGCTGCCGATCAAGGTGTTCTCGATCTTCAAGCCCGGCGCCCTCAAGCGCGTCGTGATGGGCGAGAACGAGGGCACCCTGGTGCACGTTTGACGACGAGTATTGGAGCGTTTGCAGCCATGACGATTTCAGACATCAAGAAGAACGCCGAAGGCAAGATGGCCAAGTCCGTCGAGGCCTTCAAGGGTGAACTGCAGAAGATCCGCACCGGCCGGGCCCATCCCGGCATCCTTGACCAGGTGCATGTGGATTACTACGGCTCGATGGTGCCGATCAGCCAGGTGGCCAACGTCAACCTTCTCGATGCACGCACGATCAGTGTGCAGCCCTGGGAAAAGGGCATGGGTGCCAAGATCGAGAAGGCCATACGAGAATCGGATCTGGGCCTGAACCCGTCATCTCAGGGCGACCTGATCCGCGTGCCGATGCCGGCACTGACAGAGGAGCGGCGCAAGGATTTGACCAAGGTCGTCCGGCACGCTGGCGAGGAGGCCCGCATCGCCGTGCGCAACCTGCGCCGCGACGCCAACGAGCACCTGAAGAAGTTGCTCAAGGACAAGGACATTTCCGAGGACGATGAGCGACGCTCCCAGGACGAGGTGCAGAAGCTCACCGACCGCACGATCAGCGAGATCGATCGGCTCGTGCAGGGCAAGGAAGCCGACATCCTGGCGGTCTGAACTCGCGCGCATGTCCGCTTCTTCGCCGTCAGCGGCCCCACGAGACCCGTCGGTCCCGCGCCATGTGGCCATCGTGATGGATGGCAACGGCCGCTGGGCCCGGCGGCGCTTCATGCCAAGGGTATTCGGGCACAAGTTTGGCATGGAGACGGTGGTGCGCGTCATCGACGACTGCGCTCTGCGCGGTATCGAGTACCTCACGGTCTACGCCTTTTCGTCGGAGAACTGGAAGCGCCCTGACGAAGAGGTCTCCGGCCTGATGAACCTGGTTCTGGTCGGCGTCTCGAAGTATCTGGTGCGCCTGGCCAGGAACGGTGTGCGCATCAAGGTCATGGGCGACCGCAGCGCGGTGTCCGAGAAGGTCCGCCAAGCCTGGAACGAGGCCGAGGAGTTGACGCGAGACAACCGAGGCCTGACGCTCACGGTGGCCTTCAACTATGGCGGGCGCTGGGACATCGTTCAGGCCTGCAAGCGGGCGCTGGCAGACGGCGTGTCGGCCGCGGACCTCAGCGAAGAATCGCTGGGCCGCTACCTCGCATTGGCCCATGCGCCGGATCCTGACCTCTTCATCCGCACGGGCGGCGAAGTTCGGGTCAGCAATTTCCTGCTGTGGCAACTGGCCTACGCCGAGTTTTACTTCACCGATTGCCTCTGGCCCGATTTTGATGCAGCCGAGATGGATAGGGCGATCGCAGCCTTCGCTGGGCGCGACAGGCGTTTCGGTGGCGTCAAGGCCGATCCCAACGAGGCCACGGCCTGAAAGGACCGCATGCTCGGTCAGCGCGTGATCACCGCCGTCGCATTGCTGGCATTGCTGCTACCCGCCTTGTTCGCCGAAAGCCTGGTGCCGTTCGCCCTGCTGACCGTGCTGATGATCTCCGCCGCCGGCTGGGAGTGGGGGCGGCTGAATGGGTTGTCGATGGGCATGTCGCTGGCTCTGGGGGCTGCCGTCGGC
>CAYJEC010000739.1:0-1971 GCA_964369025.1 uncultured Ideonella sp.
GCGAGGCCACCGAGCCGGAGTCGAGGTGGTCGCGGCCGATCACGATGGGCGCCTTTAGCTCGCCGGATTTCACCATCTCGTTGAAGGCCAGGCCGGCGCGGTGGCGCTCGCCCAGGCCGATCCAGCAGATGCGTGCCGGCAGGCCCTGGAAGGCGATGCGCTCGGCAGCCATGTCCAGCCAGCGGTGCAGGTGCTTGTCCTCAGGGAACAGCTCTTTCATCTTGGCGTCGGTCTTGCGGATGTCCTCAGGGTCGCCCGACAAGGCCACCCAGCGGAACGGGCCCTTGCCCTGGCAGAACAACGGGCGGATGTAGGCCGGCACGAAGCCGGGGAAGTCGAAAGCGTTCTTCACGCCTTGGTCCAGCGCCACCTGCCGGATGTTGTTGCCATAGTCCACCGTGGGGATGCCCATGGCCTGGAAATCCAGCATGGCCTGCACATGCACCGCGCACCCCTCGGCCGCCTCGTTGCGCAGGCGGGCGTGTTGCGAGGCATCAGCCTGCGCGGCTTGCCATTGGGCCACGCTCCAGCCCGGCGGCAGGTAGCCGTGCACCAGGTCGTGGGCCGAGGTCTGGTCGGTGACCAGGTCGGGCCTGAAGCCGCCGGCCTTCGCGCGCCGCACCAGCTCGGGCAGGATCTCGGCCGCGTTGCCCAGCAGGCCGATGGAGATGGCTTGGCCCTCGGCGGTGTAGCGCTGCAGGCGGGCCAGTGCGTCGTCCAGGCTGGTGGCCTGCTCGTCGAGGTAGCGCGAGCGAAGGCGGAAATCGATGCGCGACTGCTGGCACTCGATGTTCAGCGAGCAGGCGCCGGCAAAGGTGGCCGCCAGTGGCTGCGCACCGCCCATGCCCCCCAATCCGGCAGTGAGGATCCACTTGCCCTTCAGGCTGCCGCCGAAATGCTGGCGACCGGCCTCGACGAAGGTCTCGTAGGTGCCCTGCACGATGCCCTGGCTGCCGATGTAGATCCACGAGCCGGCTGTCATCTGGCCGTACATCATCAGGCCCTTGCGGTCCAGCTCGTGAAAGTGCTCCCAGGTGGCCCACTTGGGCACGAGGTTCGAGTTGGCCAGCAGCACGCGTGGCGCATCCGCATGGGTGCGGAACACGCCGACCGGCTTGCCGCTCTGGATCAGCAGGGTCTCGTCCTCGCCCAGTTGGCGCAGGCTGGCCAAGATGGCGTCGAAAGAATCCCAATCGCGGGCGGCCTTGCCGATGCCGCCGTAGACCACCAGCGCATCCGGGTTCTCGGCCACTGCCGGGTCCAGGTTGTTCTGGAGCATCCGGTAGGCCGCCTCGATCAGCCAGTTGCGGCAATGCAGCGTGGTGCCGGTGGGGGCTTTCACGGGCCGGGCAACGGCATGGCGGGCAGGCTGGGACAGATCGGTCATGGCGGGGCTCCAAGAGAGGGGGCGGGCACGTCGAATTGGGGGTGAATGCTACTTGTCTAGACAAGTTTAGGCAAGTAGCATCCGGCCCCATGGTTTCCCCAACCTCCCCCCGCCTAGCGCCCTATGCCCAGGTCAAGCACTACCTCAAGGGCCGCCTGGCCGCAGGGGATTGGGCACCTGGCGGGCTGATGCCCTCCGAGGCCGATCTGGTGGCCCGGTTCAATGTCAGCCGGATGACCGTCAACCGCGCCCTGCGCGAGCTGCAGGCCGAGGGTCTGATCGACCGCGTGCAGGGCGTGGGCACCTTCGCCGCGCAGTTGCATAAGGTCTCCTCCACGCTGACCTTGCGGGACCTGCACGACGAGATCGCCGACCGCGGCCACCGCCACGAGGCACAGGTGATCGTGCAGGAGGCCACCTCCGCCGCCGAGGGCCTGGCCGGGCAGCTGGGCCTGCCGAGCGGTGCCACCGTATTCCACACGGTGATCGTTCACCTGGAGAACGGCGTGCCGCTGCAGTGCGAGGACCGCTACGTGAACCCCGCCTGCGCACCGGATTACCTGTCGCAGGACTTCACCACGACC
>CAYJEC010000740.1:0-1969 GCA_964369025.1 uncultured Ideonella sp.
ACTACGTGACCGTCAACATCTCCAGCCCCAACACCAAGAACCTGCGCGCGCTGCAGAGCGACGAGGCGCTTGATGGGCTGCTGGGCGCGCTGGTCGAACGCAAGGCGCTGCTGACGCAGCAACAGGCCCGGCAGGTGCCGATGTTCCTGAAAATCGCCCCAGACCTGGACGACGAGCAGATTCGCGTCATTGCCAGCACGCTCAAGAGGCACGGCCTGGACGGCGTCATCGCCACCAACACCACCGTCGCCCGCGACGCCGTGAAGGGCCTGCCCCATGCAGACGAGACCGGTGGCCTCTCCGGCGCGCCAGTGCGCGAAGCGAGCAACCGGGTGGTCCGCGCACTGCGCGCTGAACTGGGCAGCGGCTTCCCCATCATCGGCGTGGGTGGCGTGATGAGCGCCGAGGATGCGCGGGCCAAGCGCGCCGCCGGGGCCGATCTGGTTCAGATCTACACCGGCCTGATCTACCGTGGCCCGGCCCTGGTGACACAAGCTGCAAAGGCGCTGGCACGGTGATGGCTTCGGTGCTGCAGTTCCTCCGGCGATGGATCGCGCCCGCCGCCCTGTTGCTGGTGGGTACGACAGGCCTCGCAGAGGAAGCCACACTGACGCTCGCCAATCGCGAGGTGATGGTGTTTCGCGCGCCGTGGGTCGGCATCTCGGCTGGCGACCGCATGCACCGCGCCAGCCAGCGGCTAGACGAATTGCTCGCCCTTCCCGGCGCTCACCGCGTGGCAGCTGAGCCGGCGGCCGAGGGTTGGATGCTTCAGATCGATGGGGCGACTGTCTTCATGGTCACGGCGGCAGACGCCGATGCCACCCGGCAGGAGACTGCCGAACACGTCGCTCGGCGGGTCGCCGCGCGCCTGCATACAGCCGTCGACGCAGCGCGCGAGGCGCGCGATCCGCGGCTCTGGGGCCGAGCGCTGCTGAAGGTGGGGGCGGCCTGCGGGGCTGCTCTGGCGCTGCTGTTTGCCGCCGGTTGGGTGCGCCGGGCGACGACCCGCCGGGCCGTCACTCTCGCAGAGCGCCATGCAGAGCGGCTTCAGGTGGGTGGCGCGCCCTTGCTGTTGCGCAAGCGCATAGGAACCGTGGTACCGAGGCTGGCGTGGCTGCCCTACTGGGCCCTGGTCGGCCTGATCATTCATCAATGGCTGAGTTTCAGCCTGGAGCAGTTCGCCTACACCCGGGCATGGGGCGAACAGCTTGACAGCTACCTGGTCGGCGTCGCGCTGCGGCTCCTGCACGGTGCGCTCGGCGCCCTGCCCGACCTGTTCGTCGCCCTGCTGATCTTCCTGCTGGCCCGGGCGGCGGTGAAGCTGCTGCACGGCTTCTTCGACCGGGTGCAACTGGGCCAGATAAAACTTGCCTGGCTCGACGCCGACCTGGCCCTGCCAACGCGGCGCATTGCCAGCACCTTGGTCTGGTTGTTCGCGCTGGCCATGGCCTACCCCTACCTGCCAGGTGCCCAGACAGAGGCCTTCAAGGGCTTGTCGGTGCTGGTGGGCCTGATGGTCACGCTGGGTGCCTCCAACCTGGTGGGCCAGGCGGCCAGTGGGCTGATCCTCACCTACACCAGGGTCTTCCGGCGGGGCGAGTACGTGCGCATCGCCGAGCATGAGGGCACGGTCGTCGAGATGGGCATGTTCGCCACCCGGGTGCGCACTGGCCTGGGCGAGGAACTGACGCTGCCGAGGATCAGCGAATTCGGCAGCGTGGCCAAGAACTACTCGCGCGCGGTGAAGGGCGCCGGTTACGTGGTCGACACCACGGTGACCATCGGCTACGACACGCCGTGGCGCCAGGTGCATGCCCTGCTCACCGAGGCGGCCCGCCGCACGCCGGGCGTGCTGGCCGAGCCGGCGCCGCGCGTCTTCCAGACGGCGCTGACCGACTTCTACCCCGAGTACCGCCTGGTCTGCCAGGCGGTGCCCAGCGAGCCCCGGCCACGCGCCGAGGTGCTGGAT
>CAYJEC010000741.1:0-1968 GCA_964369025.1 uncultured Ideonella sp.
GATGCGAGCCGAATCAGCCATCAGAGCTCGGACCTCGCAAGCCGCGCTAGAACTCAGCTGCGTCGCACCGGCAAGCCATGGGCCAGCCAAGCGCTCAGGCCCCCGGCAAGATTGACCACCTGAGGATGCCCCCGCTGGCGCAGGAACTGGGCTGCCATCTGGCTGCGGCCTCCTGAGGCGCAAGCCAGGATCAATTCAGCATCTCGCGGCAGATCCATATGGCGGCGCTCGAGTTCACTCAGCGGCATCAGCAAGGTGCGCGGGTCATCGAAGGCAACACGCTGCACCTCTGCGGGCTCCCGCACATCCACCAGCCACGCAGTGGCTTGCGACAAGCGGCTCAAGGCTCCAGCAGGATCGACCTGGCTCATGGCCTCAACGCGCCGAAACAGGCATCAGCCGCTCGGTAGCGCCCAGTTCAGAGTCTGGGTCCAGTTCCTGGGCCACCTGCGTGCACACGGCACGGCACAACGAGGCCACGCGATCACTTTGCAGCCGGTAGTAGATCTGGGTGCCCTCACGTCGTTTGGACAGCACCCCGCTGCGGTACAGCGTGGCCAGGTGCTGCGACATGTTCGGCTGGGTCGTCTCGATCTCGGACAGCAATTCCGACACGTTCTTCTCACCATGGCACACCGCGCTGATGATCTTCAGACGAATGGGTGTGGACAGGAGCGAGAACAACTCGGCGACCGACTCGAAGACCTGATCCTGATTGCGAAGGGGTTCCATCATGGCTTGGGTAGACGAGACACCGGCAAGGGGCCTGAGAACCATTGTATTCGCATTGACCAATATAGATGGTGCGCCGTCATTTGAATTGGTAGTGACTGCGGTTCAGCACGGCTGCCACAGCACTCACCTCCTCCGGAAACAGGCCGAGGTTCAATTCAGTGTTGCATTGCTCGACCATGCCGCGAAGGAGCCCTGGCGTGTTGATGCGCTCCAGTGGCCGGTAGATGCCGGAGCCGTCGCCGCCGACCTTGCGAACGTGGCATTCAGCGCAACGGTTCTCCTGCAGCAACCGCGCACCGAGGGCCAGATCCGCCCCCTTGAAAATTTCTGGCTCGGCATGCACGCCACCAGCAGCCAACCCCAACACCGCGTACCCTAACGCCCACCGTGCCTTCATGAGCCGTCTCCTCGGCGAAAGGATCGCCGCATGTGCCCACATGGTACGGCGCGGCGCTGGTACCGCGGCTCTTCTCGATCACCGACTCCCAACCAGGTGGATCCACAGATGGGCAAGCAATCGAGCATCCAATTCAGCCGAACTGCGAGACAGAGTCGATCTGCGCGCGCCAGTGCTCGAGGTCGTCCAACCCCACCGGGGCGGCGGCGTCGGCGCCAGCAGCCAAAGCGGGGCGCCAGCCACGCTTGTCGTGCAGTCCAGGGCCGATGGCCACCGCGCCCTCGATCGTCGCCTCGGAAAAGTACGCACTTCGCGTGACCACCACCGGCACATGAGCGGCGCGTGCGGCGCTTACGCCGCTGGGTGAATCCTCTATCGCCAGCGCCCTCAGGGGGGCCACACCCAGCACCTGCAGCGCCCGCAGGTAGACCTCGGGGTCGGGCTTCTTGCGAAGCACGTCCTCGCCGCAGACCACCGCGTCAAACCAACGACTCCAACCCGCACCGAGATGCACCTGGAGCAAAACTGCCAGGTTGCTTCGGCTGGTGGTGGTGGCGATCGCCATGCGGACACCACGCTCATGGCACTCGTGCATCAAGCTCAGCACACCATCGCGCAATGGCAGCCGGGCGGAGCGCACCAATTCGGCATAGCGCTGGTTCTTGCGAATGTGCAGAGCTTGCGCCAGTGCCTCGCGCTCGCCAGCCAAAGCCGGCGAATCGGTGCGAGACACCATGTCGTACAGCAAACGCTCGCGGCCGCCGGTAACGTGCAGGAGTTCTCCGTAGCGGGCAGGCTCCCATCGCCAGGCGAGGCCCAGGTCCTCGAAGGCCATG
>CAYJEC010000742.1:0-1967 GCA_964369025.1 uncultured Ideonella sp.
TTTGTCGCGCGTGCGTCTGGGCTTGCGACCCTGGCCCGGGAGGCCGATAGGCTCCAAAAGCGCCGTGTTCGCATAGCTTTCCTGCGAATGGATGGCGGCCCGCTCGCCTAAGGTCTGGGGTTTGAAGTCCATATGCGAAAATCCTCCCCTTAGATGAACCTCCATAGAAAATACTTATTCACCCTGCTGGGAGTGGCAACTTGTGTTGTTTCGATGGGCAGTTCGGCGTTGACTCTAGGTCGCGCCAAGGGTGGCGTGTTCTTGGGGCAGGCGCTTACGTTAACGGTGCCTGTGCAACTGGACGCGGGCGACAACACATCTGCGCTGTGTTTTGACGCCGATGTTTTTTTATGGAGATGTCCGCCAGAATGCGGGTCGAGTCAGCGTCACCAGCACGGTGCAGACTCAGACTCAGACGCAGTCGGCCTCGGTAACCGTCTCGTCGCAGTCACCCGTAGATGAACCGGTGGCCACCGTGTATGTCCGCGCCGGCTGTGAGAACAAAGCCACGCGCCGGTATGTGGTGCTGGCCGAACTGGCGGCGGCCGTGGTACCGGGCCTCCCTGTTGCTGCGCCAGTTGCGATACAGGCACTCCGGGCCGACAAGGCCAAGGTGGCGGCTCCACGCACCACCAAACCTGTGGCTGCCACCAGTACCAGTGCGGTGGATGCAGCGCCTGCACCGGGGTCTGCCCCTGCTGCCCGACCGGCAACCAATCCACCGCGAGCGGAGGGCCGTCGTGCGCATCTGAAGTTGGCGCCGCTGGATCTATGGGTAGAAGAACGCGATCCCACGCTGAAGCTCAGCCATGAGCTGCTGGTGGTAGACGGCGAGGATCCGCAGGAGCGGACCCGTGCCGCGGCGCTTTGGCGCTCCCTGAACGCGACACCACAAGACGTATTGGGTGCCGAGAGCCGGCGGCAAACCCTGGAGTCCGACCTCAAGGGCTTGCACGCCATTACGGTCAAGAACCGGCAGCTTCTGGACGACATGACACTGCGCCTTGGCAAGGCGGAGGCCGGGCGTTACTCCAACCCCCTGGTGTACGCATTGTTAGCTGGACTAATGGTCTGCGGCTTGGCCATCGTTTTCCTAGGGAAGCGGGCGATACGTGGCGCGCTGTACGGCGCGCCGTGGTGGACTGGCGAAAGCGTGGCGAATCGATCGGAAAGCGTGGAGTTTGGTGACAGCTTGGTGCCCAAGGCAGGCTCCACCAGCCGAGGGACCGCTGGAAAAGCGGATCCACCCTTGCGAGCGCCTGGGCCATCCACCCAACAGGCTGTTGATATCGACCTGGCTGCGGGAGACGACCAGCCCGCCAGCTATTCAGTACCGGCGGCAGCTAAGCCTACCAGGGATACTGCGCGAGCAACCCCGAACCAACCGGTGTCCCGGGCCTCAGGCCATATGGATTTTGGCCACAGTATGTCGGCCAGCTTGTTGCGATCCGTCAATACCAAGGAAATGCTGGATGTGCGCCAGCAGGCCGAGTTCTTCATGACCCTGGGCCAGCATGACGAGGCCGTTGACCTGTTGCGTGACAGCGTGGATACAAGCGTTGATGTCAATCCGCTGGTATCCCTTGAATTGCTCCAGGTTTTACATACGCTAGGCCGCAAAGCAGAATTCGACCAATACCGAATTGGGTTTAATGCCGTGTTCAACGGCCACGTACCGGTGTACGCCGAATTCAGCCAGCCGGGAAGCGGATTGGAAGCCTATCCCGTGGTATGCCGCCGCATCGTTGCCTTGTGGCCGTCGGAGGAAGCGGTGGCGTTTATCGAAAGCTGCCTGGTGCGCACGCGCAAGGAAAGCGGGGGCAGGACTTCGACCTGGAGGCCTTTCGCGACGTGTTGCTGCTGCACGGGGTGGCCAGCCGTCTCGGATCCTCTTCCTCGACCGACTCGGGTTTCATGGCCTTCAGTGCCGCGAAAACCGTGCCGTTGCCGATGTCGTCGGTCTCAAC
>CAYJEC010000743.1:0-1962 GCA_964369025.1 uncultured Ideonella sp.
ACCGCCTTGAACAGTTCCTCCTTTTGGGAGTCACTGACGTAGTCGTGGATAAAGGCAATATCTGCGACCGGCACTCCCATCTCGATGAGCTTCCTTCTCAGGTCCTGGTAGACGCTGAATCGCCCCTCTTCAACCGGGGTGCTCAAATCACAAAATACGATCTGTGTGCCTCTGGTTGATGCGGTTTCCTTCCAGACCCCGAAGACCTTCTCGGCGCACTGGTTGGTCTTGCTTCCCTCATAGTCCTCGGCGAACGGATCTACCAGCCGCATGTCCAGCGCGGCCTTGCGACCATCGCCCGTCACCGCCAGCATGTTGTCCTGCTGAGGCGTTACCGTTCCATTCCTGATCGCTTCCGACCGCTCCACGAGGGTTTGGACGTAGGCTTTCAGTTCCGGAGTCGGCTTCGCCGTGGCCGTCTCCTTCAAAGCGCGAGGTACCGGGAGTTTCAACATCTCCGCCGTGCGTATGTCCGCCACCTGCCCGAACATGGACATCAGTTCTGGAAGATTGACGAACCGCGCGAAGCGGGTATGCATCCGGTAGCCCCGGCCATCGGGCGCCAGTTCCAGCGCGGTCACCGACTCGCCGAAGTTGCCTGCCCAGGTATCGAACTGCTGAAGCCTGAACGCCGACAAGGTGTCGGGTTGCAGATACCGCTGCATCGTCCACATCTCCGCCATGCTGTTAGACACAGGCGTTCCAGTGGCAAACGCTACGCCGGCGCGGCCTTGATGCCTGGCCATGACACATCGCGTTTTTAGAAACATGTCGAAGGCCCGCTCGGAGTTGCTGTTGGGCAAACCCGCCACGCGCGTCATCTTGGTGAAGCGGTAGAGATTCTTGAACAGGTGAGCCTCATCAACGAAGAGCCAATCAATACCCAGCTCGTCGAACGTCAGCACGTCGTCCTTCTTCTCCCTGGCCGCAAGCTTTGTCAGCCTCGCCAGCCAGACCTTCTTCGCCCGCTCAAGCTCCTTGACGATCCTGTTGCCACGATTCTGGTTAGCGTCACGAATGGCCTGCTCGATCTCATCGATTTGCTTCTGGATGAAATCCTCGATGAACCCATCGCCGAGCTTGATCCGCTCGAACGACGAATGCGTTATGAGCACGCCATCCCAGTCGCCCGTGGCAATTCTGGACAAAAGGGTTCTGCGCTTATCCCCTTGCAGATCGTCCTTGCTCGCCATGAGGATGTTGGCCCCAGGGTAGGCACGCAGGAACTCGGCCGCGAACTGCTCAAGCATGTGATTGGGCACGACGTAGCAGGGTTTTCCGGCGACACCGAGCCTTCTCAACTCCATGCCGGCGCAGATCATGGTGAGGGTTTTTCCAGCCCCCACGACATGCGCCAGGAGCGTATTGCTCTTGCATGAGACGACTCGCCAGATGGCATCACGCTGATGGTCATGCAACCGATACACCTGCGAAAAGCCAGGGAGCACCAGATGCTTTCCGTCATAGCGACGCTGCACAATGCAATTGAACTGGTCGTTGTAAAGCCGGACCAGCCGCTGTGTGCGCTCATCGTCCAGCCACAGCCACTCCTGGAATTTCCCCTTGAGCTCCTGCAGCTTCTCGCGCGCAGCAATCGTTTCCTTCTGATTCACGATCCGTTTGCTCCGATCATCCGGCGCTGGATCGGTAACCGTCGGTACCTGCTGATTGAGCGCCTGCTCAAACAGCGTCATCGCCCCAACCCGCTCCGTACCGTAGGTCTGCGTTGCTGCCACAGACCACCGGGCGGTGTGGTTCGGGTCGATCTGCCATGCACCGGCCGTCGCGTTGAACTCGACGCGGTTTCCCTCGCATTCCATGATTTCATCCAGGAATGCCTGGTAGTCCGTTGCCGGTATCCAGACAGAACCAATCCGTGCACCAATTTCATGCGGTGCAAGATCATCCGGAATGACCGCCTTTAACGCTTCCACATTGGACGCAAACTTCCGCCCTGCATTT
>CAYJEC010000744.1:0-1960 GCA_964369025.1 uncultured Ideonella sp.
GCTCTCATAGATGAGGTCTGGCACTCGAAACACCATGGCGGCACTGAGCAGCACATCCAGCTCGTCGGGGTGCACACCGTCCCTGCGGGCCACCACCTCGGCGACCTGGGCGATCAGGCCGGCTGGCCAGTAAGTCGAACCCCTGATCATCAGTCGCAGCTGGATGTGGCTGTCGCAGAGGATGGCTCCAACGAAGTTTTGCAGGGGCAGCGGGAACGGGCGGTAGCTGAGCCGCCTGAGCAGGACACGGCTGTTCGAGTCCAGCATGAACTGGGACTGAGGAGGGGACTGAGAAGGCGACTGGGGCGGCACCATGCGGTTGCGGGAGTTCATGGCGCTCATGCCTTCCCCCCCGTGTGGCCGTGCCGCAGTTGTGCGACAAACGCTTGCGGATCTTCGCGTCGCAACCGGGTGTGAACTGGACAGCAGGCCAGGCGCCAGCCGAAGGCGGTCGGGATCGTGGCGCCATCGCCACCACAGACGATGCACGTGGTGGCAGTACGGGCTGTTGCGGCATCGATCAGCGCACGCAGCTGTACGCGCAGCAAGTCTTCTGGCTGCTCGGCCTGGACAAATTGGTCGGCACCCGCATCGGTCAGTGCGTCAATGTGAACATCTGCGACGTCGTCAATTTGCCAGTACCAGCGGGCCGAGCCGAACTTCTCTTTGAGCTGGCGCCAGTGAAAGCCTCGCGTGTGTGACCCGAGCACGGAGTCGACCGCGACGCACACGCCATTGAAAACTGACAACCAGCCGAACGGCATGTCCAGGCCCAGGTTGGGTGGCTCAAACATGTAGGGGTACCGTTTCGCAAGCTCGTCCAGCAGCGGGTCGATGAGGACCTCGCTGGGTGATGCAGGGTTGAGGTCGGTATGACCCGCGGCGTCTGGCTGCGCGCGGCCGGGATCGTGGTTGGGATTGCTTGGGTTACTCGGATTCATGGGCATGAAATCTCTTCCTGAAAAGTGAAGGACAAAGCTTTCCCCTCACCGCTGCCAGGTGCTGGCTGCGGCGTGAAAGGATTGGCGGTGGATCAGTGGCGCGCGGAGGTCACATCAGCCAAAGAGCCGAAGTGCGTTTCGATGGCCGCAAGCGTTGCGGTGGCGGCTGCGGGTCCTGTTCAGAAGTGATGTGGGGCACCACGATGGCGTTGACCGCAGGCAGAAGCAAAGTCTTGGCGGAATGGATGCCGTTTAGCTTGGGCTGCACCTGCGCTACCAGTTCATCGGTTTGGACGTAGATATCGCCGCCATTGCAGGTGTCCGCTTCTGTGGGCTTCTGTGCCAGCTTGGCCAAGGTTCCTGTGGACAAGCGACTGGCCAGCAGGCGTTCCATGGCCGAGCCGTCCTGGCGGGTAAGGTTGGGGACGTAGCGGCTGTAAACACGGAAGAGCATTTCTGTGCTGGTGTGGCCCAACTGGCGGGCGATCCATTCGGGCGCTTCGCCGGAGGCCAGCCACAGGGTGGCTGCGGTGTGGCGCATCTGGTACGCACGACGGTGTGTCAGGCCCAAATGACGCAAGAGCGGATTCCACACCCGGTTCGAGAAGTTTTGGTTGTCCACAGGGTGGCCAGCCTGATTGCAGAAGACATACGCCGACAGGTGGCCGGACGCTTTGTGCTGGGCGCTCAGGGCATCAAAGACGACCTGGCTCATCTGAATGTCACGCACGCTGCCATCCGTTTTGAGCTCGTCCTCTTCATTCAAAACGATGGACTCGCGCACCAGAATCTGTCGGCGCTCAAAATCGATGTACTTCCATTTAAGACCATGTGCCTCACCTGTGCGCAGGCCGCTGAAGAACCGCACAGTAAAGTAGTTGCGGTAGTCTGCACGGACGGTGTCGAGGATCGCCTGAACTTCATCCAAGGTGAAGGGATGGACATCGCTGTGTTTCACCCTGAGTGGCTTGATGTTTCGAAACGCTGGCTTGAATTCGAAGCGGTCGGCTGCTTCGTTG
>CAYJEC010000745.1:0-1958 GCA_964369025.1 uncultured Ideonella sp.
CAGGCGGAGGTGCACGCCCCCGCGGGTTCTCCACGCCCTCGGTTGCATGACCTTCGTCACCGCTTTGCCATCCAAGCATTGCTGCGCTGGTACCGATCCGGCCAGGATGTCGAGCGCCACCTGCCGACCTTGTCAACCTTTCTGGGTCACGTGCGCATCGAGCACACCTACTGGTACCTCAGCGCCTGCCCCGACTTGATGGGCCACGCGCTCGCCCGGTTCGAGCGTCACTGGGAGAAGCTGTCATGACGGCCGCGACTGGCAATCTCGCTGTGCTGCTGGAGGGGTTCTTCACCCGAAGACTCATGCAGCAGCGGCAGGCGAGCGCGCATACGATCGCGTCCTATCGTGACACCTTCCGGCTCTTCCTCCGGTTCGCCCAGAAGCGCCTCAAGGTTGCCCCGAGCGCGCTGGCGTTGGAGCAACTCGACGCGCCGCTAATCGCGGCGTTCCTTGCCGACCTGGAGCACGAACGTGGCGTGAGTGCCAGAAGCCGGAACCTGCGGCAGAGCGCCATTCGGTCGTTCTTTCAGTACGCCGCATTTGAATCGCCCGGTCATGCGGGCCTGATCCAGCGCGTCCTGGCGATTCCCAGCAAGCGATGCACTCGCAAGCAGGTCTGCCATCTGACACGCGAAGAGGTCGAAGCCTTGCTTGCGGCACCCGATCGGACCACATGGTCGGGGCGGCGCGACCATGTCCTGTTGTTGCTTGCGGTCCAGACCGGGCTGCGTCTGTCCGAGATGACCGGCCTACGAGCCGCCGATGTCAGGCTCGGCACAGGCGCCCACGTCCACGTGCTCGGGAAAGGGCGCAAGGAGCGTTGCACGCCGCTGGCCAAACAGACACAGGCAGTGTTGCGGTCATGGATGAGCAGCGACTTGGGACCTGTGCCCGCCATTCTGTTCCCAAGTGCCAGAGGCAGTCGCCTCAGTGCCGACGGCGTCCAGTACCTCGTGGCCAAGCACGTTGCCACAGCCGGCCGGGCCTGCCCATCCTTGACGCGCAAGCGCGTGACGCCACATGTGTTGCGCCACACCACGGCGATGGAGCTCCTTCAGGCTGGAGTCGACCGGTCGGTGATCGCGATGTGGCTTGGCCACGAATCGCTGGAGACCACTCAGATTTACCTCGATGCCGATCTGACGTTGAAGGAGCGTGTGCTGGACAAGGTTGCACCTCCCAGTGTGCAGGCCAGGCGCTATCGGCCGGAGGACAAGTTGATGGCGTTTCTCAGCGCGCTTTGAACCGGTTGCACTCCGGTCATCGGCTTTCCAGTGTTGCCGGCCGTCGCCGTGTGTGCAGGCGGCGGCCATGCCGGCGGACCTCGGCGAACCGTCCATGAAGGTTCCTGAACGACCTGCTGGGATCGTAGGGACGGCAGGACGGCAATGCCCCGGCATTGGCGATGGCCACGTCCAGCCCGCCCCAGTCCCTTGCGACCTCGGCGAACAAGAGGTCCATCGCCGCCTCGCTGGACGCATCGCAGACCGTCCCCCGTATCCCCGGCGGCAAGCTTGCCACGGCCATCGCATCCACATCCGTCACCCAGACCCGGTCGCCCAAACCGGCGAAGGCCCGGGCCATGACCAGCCCGATCCCGTTCGCGCCTGCGGTGATCAGGACACGGCGGGTCACTTTGGTTGGCCGATGGTCCGGCCTGCGCCCTCGGGCAGGGACAGCCCGGCATGGGCGTCGGCGATGGCCTTGAGGTTCTGCCAGACCTCGGCAGAGGCCGGGACGGTCTTGCCCGCCTGCATGTCGACGTGCAGGCACAACTGCTCGACCGTTGCCACACACTCCTCGCCCTTCAGGATGCGAACGAAGGACCGGAACCGCTTTTCGTCTGCCGAAATGATCTGCAGTTCCCCCCGCAACTGGTCGCCCAGCTTGGCCTCGCCCAGATGGCGGATGTGGGTTTCGGCCGAGTAGTAGGAGTGCCCCGCCGCCACATAATC
>CAYJEC010000746.1:0-1955 GCA_964369025.1 uncultured Ideonella sp.
GCACCTTTGTGCGCCACCCGCTGGCGCTGGCAGCGGCCAAGGCATCGCTGCTGCACTTGAAGAACGCTGGCCACGCGTTGCAGACCCAGCTGAACCTGCACACCGCTGCCATGGCCGACGAGTTGAACGCCTACTGCCGCGAAGCCGGCGCGCCGCTGGAGATCCGCCATTTCGCGTCGCTGTGGCGTGTCTCCTGGTTGGAAGACCACCCCCTTCAGGATCTGCTGTTCGCCATGATGCGCAGCCGCGGTGTGCACATCCTCGACAACTTCCCGTGCTTCATGACCACCGCCCACACCGCCGACGACATCGCCGTCATCAAGTCGGCTTTTCGGGAGTCGGTGGCCGAACTCCAAGAGGCGGGTTTCCTTCCGCGCAGCGCGCACGCGGCAGCTGTCTTCGACGCCAACCGCCCGCCGGTTCCCAATGCCAAGCTCGGCCGAGACAAGGAGGGCCGTCCGGCCTGGTTCGTGCCGGACGCCGACTCGCCGGGCAAGTATGTCAAGCTGGATCACTGAGCGCCGTTGATGAATTCCACCGTCACCGACACCGCCGAGTTCGACCCCTTCGCCAGCGGCGAGGTGGCCCGCGTCTTCCCGACCAGCGAGGCGCAGCGGGAGGTCTGGCTGGCGGACCAGCTCAGCGCCCAGGCTTCGCTGGCTTTCAACGAATCGGTCACCCTTCGCCTGAGCGGCGCACTGGATGCCCATGCGTTGACCGGTGCCCTGCAGCGCCTGGTCGCGCGCCATGACGCGCTGCGCTGTACGTTCGGGCCGGACGGCACCGAGCAATTTGTCGCGGCCCAGTCGGTCGTCGACCTGCCGGTGTTCGACCTTCGGGCCACGGTGCCGGCCGAGTCCCGTCAGGCCCTTGAACGTGCCGCTGCGCAGGCGGTCGAGAAGCGCTTTGACCTGGCCCGCGGGCCGCTGTTCCGTGCCGCTCTTTACCGATTGGCGGACGACGAACACGCGCTCCTGCTGACGGCTCACCACATCGTCTGTGACGGCTGGTCGTGGGGCGTGATCAGCCATGACCTCGGTGCCCTGTATTCCGAGTTGCTGGGCATGGCGCCAGAACCCGACGGGGCGCCGAGCTATGGCGACTATGTGGAGTGGGAGTCGCGCGAGGCGGCCAGCCCGGCGATGCGCGAACACGAGCGCTACTGGACCGCGCAGTTCAGCGGCAGCCTGCCTGTGCTGGACCTCCCGGCTGACCGGCCGCGCCCGGCGCTGCGGGGTTTCCAGTCCCTGCGCATCGACCATTTGCTGGACGAGGCCTTGGTTGCCAGCGTCCGAAAGGCCGGCGCGAAGGCCGGTGCCAGCTTGTTCGCGACGCTGTTCGCCGGCTTTGGTGCGCTGCTGGCCCGCCTGACCGCGCAAGACGACCTGGTGATCGGCGTGCCCTCGGCCGGCCAGGCAGCCAGCGGCCTGACCGGCTTGGTCGGCCACTGCGTCAATCTGTTGCCCGTGCGGGCCACCGTGAACACCGAGCAGGACTTTGCCTCGTTGGTGGGGCACTGCGGGGGCAGGGTACTCGATGCTTTCGACCACCAGACCCTGACCTATGGGGCCTTGCTGCAACAGTTGCAGGTCGAGCGCGACCCGCGACGCCTGCCGCTGGTCAGTGTGATGTTCAACCTCGACCAGGCGGTCAAGGGCCTGGACCTGGCCTACCCCGGGCTGAAGGTCGCGTTGTGCGCTAACCCGCGCCACTACGAGAACTTCGAGTTGTTCGTGAACGCGGTGCCGGTCGATGGGGGCCTGCGGCTGGAGTGCCAATACAACACCGGCCTGTTCGACGATTTGACGATGCGGCGCTGGCTGGCGTGCTTCGAATCACTGCTGCGCGCGGCGGTGGCTGCACCGGCCTCACCGCTGGGCCGGCTCGACGCCTTGCCCGAGCTCGCAATGAAGGAATTGCTGGCAATGCAGGTGCCTGCAACGCCGCTGCCCGCC
>CAYJEC010000747.1:0-1953 GCA_964369025.1 uncultured Ideonella sp.
TCGTGGTGCACGGCGACGAGGTCGTGGCGCCCCTCGAGGTGATGGACGACGACGGCATCGTTCACGCCTACGACGAGTTTCTGACCGGCGAGGCCATGGAAGGTGGGCCGGTCATGCTGGCCTGGGCCGATGTGCTGGCCGCAGGCGAATTGGCCGAGTTGTCGTACAACGTGGTGATTCACGAATTCGCCCATGTGCTGGACATGGCCGACGGCCAGGCCGACGGCGTTCCTCGCCTCCCCTCATCAGCCGCCCGGCAGGCCTGGATCGACTGCATCGACGACGAGTACCAGGCCTTCGTGGCGCGCATTGACGCGGGGCACGACGACACCACGCTCGACCCGTATGGAGCCGAAGGGGTGGAGGAGTTCTTTGCGGTGGCCGCCGAAGGCTTCTTTGTGGCGCCCGAGGCCATGAGTCACGAACATCCGGCGCTCTACCGCCTATTCGCCGACTATTTCCGGCAGGACCCGCTGGCCTGAAGACGGGCAACGAGCAAGGCGCCCGAAAGCGCCTTGGTCTGCTTGCGCTGGGGTCGCCTCAGAGAGCCGCCGCCTCCGCTTTCGTAGGCTTGTCGCCGCTCTTGCCAGGGGGCTGAATGTCCAACGTGGTGGCGCCCTCGGCGTCGATGTCCACCGTCAGGCGGCCTCCGTCGACCAGACGGCCGAACAGCAGTTCGTCTGCCAGCGCGCGCCGGATGGTGTCCTGGATGAGGCGCTGCATCGGGCGCGCCCCCATCAGCGGGTCGAAGCCCTTCTTGCCCAGGTGCTTGCGCAAGGTGTCGGTGAACGTGACCTCGACCTTCTTCTCGGCGAGTTGCTGCTCGAGTTGCAGCAGGAACTTGTCGACCACCCGAAGGATGACCTCTTCGTCCAGGGCCTTGAAGTTGACGATGGCATCCAGCCGGTTGCGGAACTCGGGTGTGAAAAGCCGCTTGATGTCACCCATCTCGTCGCCCTGCTCGCGCCGGGTGGTGAAACCGATCGTCGCCTTGTTCATCGTTTCGGCGCCCGCGTTGGTGGTCATCACGATGATCACGTTGCGGAAATCAGCCTTGCGGCCGTTGTTGTCGGTCAAGGTGCCGTGGTCCATCACCTGGAGCAGCACATTGAAGACATCCGGGTGGGCCTTCTCGATTTCGTCGAGCAAAAGAACCGAGTGCGGCTTCTTGGTGACGGCCTCGGTCAGCAACCCACCCTGATCGAAACCCACATATCCGGGCGGCGCGCCTATCAGGCGGCTCACCGCGTGGCGCTCCATGTACTCGCTCATGTCGAAGCGGATCAACTCGATGCCGAGAATGTAGGCCAACTGCTTGGCCACCTCGGTCTTGCCGACGCCGGTCGGGCCGCTGAACAGGAAGGCGCCGATCGGCTTGTCGGATTTCCCCAAGCCGGAGCGGGCCATTTTGATAGCCGCTGCCAGCACATCGACCGCAGGATCCTGGCCGAAGACCACGCTCTTCAGGTCACGCTCCAGGCTCTTCAGCTTGCCGCGGTCGTCGCTCGACACGCTGGCCGGCGGGATACGAGCGATCTTGGCGACGATCTCCTCCACCTCGTTGCGGGTGATCGTCTTCTTCTGCTTGCTCTTGGGCAGGATGCGCTGAGCGGCACCGGCCTCGTCGATCACGTCGATCGCCTTGTCCGGCAGGTGGCGGTCGTTGATGAACTTGGCCGACAACTCGGCCGCTGCCTGCAGTGCACCGATGGCGTACTTGACGTTGTGGTGCTCCTCGAAACGAGACTTGAGGCCCTTGAGGATCTCCACCGTCTGCTCGACCGAAGGCTCAACCACGTCGACCTTCTGGAAGCGCCGCGACAAGGCCGCATCCTTCTCGAAGATGCCACGGTACTCAGTGAATGTGGTGGCGCCGATGCACTTCATGGCGCCGCTGGACAGCGCGGGCTTGAGCAGGTTGCTCGCGTCCAGTGTGCCGCCGGAGGCCGCGCC
>CAYJEC010000748.1:0-1952 GCA_964369025.1 uncultured Ideonella sp.
TATGACGGTCCGTCCGATCGCCCAAGATTCGAGGCCACTGGCCGCCAGGAGCACCTCAGGAAAGTCGAATCCCTGACCTACTAGTCCGTACGCGTGCGCGCCGTGATCGTGCCGCTGAAACGCAAGGTCGTCTCGCGCGTCGGCTTCTTTGACCGCTGGCCCTTGATCCTCATCGATCTGCAGACGAAGGAAGGCATCGTCGGCACGAGCTACCTGGAGCCTTACCTCCACACCTCGCCGCGGTACATCATGCCGGCCGTCACCGACCTCGTCGAAGCGCGCAAGGGCAAGCCGCTGGCGCCGATGGCCGACTTCCAGCCAGGCCGCAAGTCGCTCAACCTCATCGGCTACGAAGGCGTCGCGATGATCGCCAACGCCGGCATCGACATGGCTGCATGGGATGCGCTGGCCAAGGCGGCCGACGTGCCGCTGGCCGTGCTGCTGGGCGGCACGGTGGGAAGCGTGCCTGCCTACAACAGCAACGGAATCTGGCTGACCGACCCCGGAAGCCTCCATGACGAAGCCGCGGAACTGGCCGCCGAGGGCGGATTCGATGCGTTCAAGCTGAGGCTCGGGCGCGACAAGCTGGCGGACGACCTGCTCGCGATCTCGCAGGTGCGCGCCGCCGTCGGTGCGGACGCGAAGCTGATGGTGGACTTCAACCAGGGGCTGACGCTCGGCGACGCAATCCGGCGCTGCCACGCGCTAGACGACCTCGGGCTGTACTGGTTCGAAGAACCGACCACCTACAACAACCTCGAGGGCTACGCACAGCTGGCCCGCGAGCTGCGGACGCCCTTGCAACTGGGCGAGAACTTCTACGGCCCGCGCGAGCTGTACCGGGCGGTCACGATGCAGGCCGGCGACTACGTGATGCCCGACATGATGCGGATCGGCGGCGTTTCCGGCTGGCTGCGATCGGTGCCGATTGCAGCGGCGGCTGGCATCGAGGTCTCGACGCATCTCTACCCGGAGGTTTCCGCGCACCTCATGCGCGTCACCGAGACGGCGCACTGGCTGGAGTGGCAGGACTGGGCCGACCCGATCCTGCAGGAGCCATTTCCGGTGGTGGCAGGGCAGCTTCAGATTCCGGATCGCGCCGGGATCGGCATCGCATGGGACGAAGACGCGGTCAGGCGGTTCGCTTTCTGACTGCCCACTTCGCCCACGACGACGGAGCCGCTCGTCGCATGAGACGGAAGGCTTCAACCTGCGTTGCGCTGGCGGGCCTTCGCCTTCCCGGGCCGCGGCGGCCTCTGCGAACCGAGGATGGCGTCGCGGCAAGCCGCCAGGATTTCGTCGGCGAGGGGCGAGTCGTCTGGACAGGCCCGCGACAGGACCAGGGCGCCCACCGCGTGCGCCAGTAGCCCGAGGATCCGGGCCCGCGCCTGAGCCGCGTCGGCCGGGTCCGAGGTCAGGCCTTTCCGGCTGAGCAGGGCCAGCAGGTTCTCGACACCCTCTTCGAAGGCGACCCGGACCGGCTCCGGCTGCCGTGCAGCGTCCCCGCTCAGCGCAGCCATCGTGCAGCCGGTGGCGCGGCCGTCACGGTGCTCACGAGAGAGGTAGTGGCTGACAAACGTCGCTGCGTCCACCCCTTCGGCCAGCGCTGCGGTCTGCGCGAATCCGCAAGCCGCGGACTCCGCCATCAAGTCGGCCTTGGAACCGAACTGCTTGTAGAAGCCGCCGTGGGTGAAGCCCGCCGCCGCCATGAGATCGGCCACGCCCACCCCGTCGAAGCCGCGCTCGCGAAACAGCTGTGAGGCCGTCTCGACGACGAGCGCTCGGTTGGCCTCTGCTTGTGCCTTGGTGACTTTCATATCGGCCTGATGTGGGTGTGCTCAATCTGTCGTGTACCGACTATACATTGATGATGCCCATCATCAAAGGCTTGACATTAAAGATTACGTTCGTCATCATTGCAGCATTCGAACTCACCAAGCCCGGTGAGACGA
>CAYJEC010000749.1:0-1946 GCA_964369025.1 uncultured Ideonella sp.
TTCCTCGACGAAGGGCACCAAGTACACGTAGCCATCACTGGCGATCACGAGGATCCGCTGGCCCGGGTACTTGGCTTGGTTGGGATGGCTGAGAACATCCAGCAAGCTGCCGGTCTCCACTGCGACGGTCATCTGCTCAAAGGAGACGCCACGCTCCGCCTTCAGCAACTCATTCTTCTCGGGACTCCAGCGGAACGGCTTCATGCCGCGATCCTACGCTGATGTGTGCCTTCTGTCACCAGCGCACTCGGGTACGTATCCGCGACGTATAGCTCGAACGTTGATATGGCTTCTTCCTGTCAAGAGGCGACACCAGTTTCTCCGCGCTGCGGATGAAGTTTTGTGACCCGTTGCCGGACGGGGAACGCGACGGAGCCCGTTGGATGCCACCCGGTGAGGATGCGCGACGGTTGCTCATGCTGATATGCGCGGGTTGGGTACCGCAAGACAGGTGTTCGTCGCAGGGCTGCCTCGGTCTAGGGGCTGAGATCGCGCGTTGAACGTTGCCGCTCAACGGCTCACCAATAACGTTGCCGAGGGTTCCCTTGATGGCCGTGGCTGCGCCGCGTTCCCGGTCCGGCCTCTGAGGTGATGTCTGGTTGGGGCGCCTCCTGTTCTTTCATTCCAAAGCGGTGTTGTCTTCTTGGCTCAGTGGGCCGCCGACTGGGGCGTGCCGGTGTCAGCCGTGCCGCGCCAGCCCGAGGTCTGCACCTCGCGTCCGATGGCCCATACAAAGCCCGACAGTTCTCGGGCCACGGCCACCACGGCCTTGGTCTTCATCACCTTCCTGGCCAGCAGGCGCTTGAACTTGGCATGCAGCCGGGTCTGCGCCTTCCAGGCGATGTTGGTGATGGCCGTGGGCAGGCCGTCGTGCCGCTTGGCGATGATGGGGCTCACACGCGGGCCTTCGCGGTAGTGCCAGGCCACTTCGACCAGCATGCGCCGCACCGCGCTGTTGCCGGCCTTGGTGATGCTGCCTTGACGGCGCTTGGGGCCTGAGCTGTGCTCGCCGGGCACCAGGCCCACATACGCCATCAACTGCCGCGGCGACTCGAAGCGCAGGAAGTCCTGCAACTCGGCCACCAGGGTCATGGCGGCGATGAGTTGCACCCCGCGCAGGGCTTGCAATGCCTGCACCACCGGCAGCAGGTGCCAGGCGGGCAAGGCATCGCGCAGCGCCTGCTCCAGCCGGGCGATGCGCGCCGTGGCCTCGGTGATCATGTGCAGGTACTCCTGGAAGGCGATCTGCTGCGCCGCGTGCGCCAGCTTGATGGCCGCCAGCCAGCGCAGGTGCGCCGCAGTCCACGATGACTTGCCCGTGTAGGGCGTGCCGTTCCTCAGCAGCAGGGCCTTGAGGCGGTGGCGGCCGTTGCGCTGCTCGCGCACCGCGTCTTCGCGCGCTCGCACCAGGTCGCGCACGGCCTCGTCGGCGGCGTCGGGCACGCGCACCACCGCCAGGTCGTTGGAGCGCGCCAGGCGCGCCAGCAGCAGCGCGTCGCGCCGGTCGGTCTTGATGCGCACCCCCGGCGCCCGCGGGATCGATGACGGGGCCACCACCTCGCAGTGCAGGCCCTGGCGCGTGAGGTGGCGCCAGATGACGAACCCGCAGGGGCCGGCCTCGTAGACGATGTGCAAGGGCTGGCCCCTGGACACCAGGCGCCTCAGCGCCTTGTCCAGCGAGGCCAGATCGCCGCCGATGGTCCCCACATGCCGCACGTCACCATCGCGCGGCGCATCCGCCACGGCGATGTCGATGCTGTCCTTGTGAACATCCAAACCGACAAACAAGATGCTAGATTTGTCCATGGCCCGTCTCCTGGCAATTTGGCAACGCCCCGGCAGCCCGTCCGCCGGGTGCATTGGTGTAGCTCTGCAGGCCCTCGGCCCGCAACCTACGTTCGCGCCGGAGACGGGCCGCCCGGTTCTACGAAGCCATCTTGTCTAGG
>CAYJEC010000750.1:0-1932 GCA_964369025.1 uncultured Ideonella sp.
GCGGCGAGATCCCGATGTTCTACGACTCGATGATCGCCAAGCTGATCGTGCACGGGCGCGACCGCAACGAGGCCATTGCCCGAATGCGAGAGGCACTGAACGCCTTCGTGATCCGTGGCATCAGCAGCAACATCCCGTTCCAGGCTGCGCTGCTGGCCCACCCGAGGTTCGTCTCGGGCGACTTCAACACCGGTTTCATCGCCGAGCACTACAGCAAGGGATTCTCAGCTGCCGACGTGCCGCACGACGACCCGCTGTTCCTGGTCGCGCTGGCAGCCTTCGTGCGCCGCAAGGCGCGCGAACGCGCGGCGGGCATCAGCGGCCAGTTGCCGGGCCATGGTGTCGAGCATGCTCCGGACCTGGTGGTGGTGGTGCTTGGCCCCGAGGGCCGCCATGTGCACCATGCGGTTCAGGTGCGGAACTTCGACGCCACGCTCGGGCGGGCCGATGTGTTCGTCGGCGGCCGCCAGTACGCGATTCAGAGCCATACCCGGCTGGGTGATGTGCTGATGGTGGGCTCGTGCAACGGCCTGGGCTTCAACGCGCAGATCGAGCGCGGGCCTGCCAGGAGCCCGCTTGCATTGCGTGTCGCACACAACGGCACCCAGATCGAGACCCTGGTGCTGCTGCCACGCGCTGCCGAGATGCTCAAGCTGATGCCCTACAAGGCACCGCCCGATCTCAGCAAGTTCCTGCTGTCGCCCATGCCGGGCCTGCTGGTCGACGTGGCGGTGGCGCCAGGCCAGAAGGTGCTGGCTGGTGAAAAGCTGGCGGTGATCGAGGCGATGAAGATGGAAAACATCCTGCTCGCCTCACAAGACGGCGTGGTCAAGGAGGTGCTGGCCGGCAAGGGCGAGAGCCTGTCCGTGGACCAGCCCATCATCGCCTTCGCCTGAGGTGCACCCCATGAGCAAACCGTTCAAGATCCTGGGTATCCAGCAGATCGCCATTGGCGGGCCCGACAAGCAGCGGCTCAGGTCGCTGTGGGTCGACATGCTGGGCCTGACCGTCAAGAGCACCTTTGTCAGCGAGCGCGAGAACGTCGACGAGGACATCTGCTCGTTGGGCTCTGGCCCGTCGGCGGTCGAGGTGGACCTGATGCAGCCGCTGGATCCCGAGAAGAAGCCGGCCGTTCACACCACGCCGTTGAACCACGTGGGGCTGTGGGTGGACGATCTGCCCAAGGCCGTCGAGTGGATGAGCGCGAACGGGGTGCGCTTCGCGCCGGGCGGCATCCGCCAGGGTGCTGCGGGACACGACATCTGCTTCATCCACCCCAAGGGCAACGACCAGTTTCCGCTGGGCGGCGAGGGCGTGCTGATTGAACTGGTGCAGGCCCCGCCCGAGGTGGTCGAAGCCTTGGGGTGAGGGGGCTTCAGGCGCCGGCTTTGCCCTTGGCCTTGCCGTCACCCTTGCCCTTTCCTTCACCCTTGCCCTCACCGGCGGCGTCCTTGTCGACCGGCTTGGCCGGGATGAACACCACACGGCGCGTTTGGGTCGCCTCGCTTCCCTCGCCCTTGGTGACCTCGTTGATCTTGAAGCGGCCCAGCATCCCGATCGCCAGGTCGCCCTTCGGCGCGGCCTCGACGGTTTCGCGGATGAGCGTCAACGCGGCGCGGAGGATCTGTTCGGCCTTCTTCTCCGGCACGTCGTCGAGGATCTTCGGGTTCTTGGCCTTGAGGGCTGCAATGAGTTCAGGGGGCTTCATAGGAGGTACTCCGGGGGTTTCGCGCAAGCGGTTTGATGCAAAGCATCATACGGGGCGCACGGTGACAGTGCCCTGTCAGGCAAAGACGATGGAATCTCGGCAGCACGGATACGAGGAGACAAGCCATGACGAACTACGCAGAATTTCACCGCCGTTCGATTGATGATCGCGACGCATTCTGGTCCGAGCAGGCCGCACTGATCGACTGGCACCAGCCCTTCGAC
>CAYJEC010000751.1:0-1931 GCA_964369025.1 uncultured Ideonella sp.
CGAAATGCCGCCTCGCAGAATGCACCGCTGAACGCGAGCTTAGGAACGGTAGAGATCATGCAATGAGTCTATCGCCACTGCCTTGTTCGAGCAATTCTTCCAGGGATGTCGCACTGGGATGTAGGCGTATTGCATTGGCTAGTAGCGGCGCTCGACGCTCAACAAATGGGTTCGACGCGTCCATGACCCATGACCTGCCAGGCGCCACTGCGCACGCCATTTGCCGCGAGTGACATCACAGGGACTTCAGGTACTCGCTCAGGTCGCCCACCTGCTGCTCCGTGAGCCCCAGCCCGCGCTTGCGGTCATAGGTGCGCACCACATCACTCAAGGTGGCCGCCGAACCATCGTGGAAATACGGCGCGTGCTGCCAAACGCCCTTGAGAGGTGGCGTGCGGTACTGCTTCGTGGCAGACCGCGATGCGTAACTCGGTGACTCCGGTTCGGCCATCGAATCGCTGGCGGGGTGCAGCCGCGTGTTGGCATCCGTGAAGAGCGCGCCACTGTGGCAGGTGGCGCACGTACCGGGTCCCTCGAACACCAACCTGCCGCGCGCGGCAGCCGCGGCATCGAAACTGCCGGCCGGCGCCGCCGGTGCGCCCAGCGACAACTGGTACGCCTGCAATGCCGGCAGCTTGCTCGACACGCGGTCCTCGGTGCCGTTGGTGAGATTCAGATTCAGGCGTGGCTCCACCACCGAGCCCAGCCCGCCCATCTCGGCCACCGCCACGTAGCGGTTCCAGTAGGCCAGCTCGTTGCCGTCGCCGGTGAAGGTCACGCTGTGCAGTCCCGCCAACCCGTAGGCCGGTGGAATCACAACCGGCTTGCTCAGCCCGTCGATGTTCTGTCGCGGGTCGAACTTTCCTTTGCCCCAGGAACTGAACATCTGCTTGGCTGCCGCATCAAGCGCCGGCGACAAGGCGATGATGGCGCCCGGGTTCAGGTCACGGTTGGGCCAGCCGTCCAGGCGCTTGCCGATGCCGGGCGCGAAGGAGTCGTCCACGGTCGAGTGGCACAGCGCGCAGGTGATGCCGACGCGCTTGAGAACGTCCTGGCCGTTCACCGTCTCGACGCCGGCCTTGAGGCCGACCACCGCATCGAGCTTGAGCAGCGCAATCGTGGTGGCTGGCTGCGTCAGGTCGATCGAGCCGTTGCGGATGCCGTCCACCACGGCGGCAGGCAGCGCCTGGGCATCCACCTTCAGTCCGACCGACAGCGCCGTCACCGGGTCGACGGCGGCGCTGATCACCTCGTGCATGCGCAGCGCATCAGTCCACTTGGCTTCATCGCCGAAGGTCTCGTAGCGGAAGATCTGGCGACCCTGCTCGACCAGCTCAGCCTGGTCGGCTGCCCCGTCGTCGGAGGAACCGCCGCATGCGGTCACCAGGATGGCGGCGGCGGTGCACGTGCCCAGCAAGGGCATCGCACGGAGCGCCGAGCGACGCAGCGATGGAGCCGTTCGGCGAGCGCGATGTCCGTGGGGCGTGACGGTGTGTGATGGGTTCATGGCGTGGTCCTTGGCCTGTGGAGGAGGGCACTCCCGCCATCGACATGACGGCATGTGTGGGGTGCTTGGTCCTTGGATGTCGCCAGGCGGCTGGATGTGACAAACCGATCGTGCGGCTACCTGCCCCGCAGCGCGCGCACCCGTGCCTTCAGCTCGGGCAGCACGTCCGCTTCGAACCACGGATTTCGCTGGAGCCATCCGTTGTTGCGCGGGCTCGGGTGCGGCAGGGGCAGCACCCGCGCCCCCTGCTCGCGCCAGGCACCCACGGTGGCGGTCAGGTTCGCGCCGGTGCTTGCCGGCTTCAGGTGCCAGGCTTGCGCGTACGTGCCGATCACCAGCGTCAGTCGGAGCGCGGGCAACTGCTCGAGCAATCGCGCCCGCCCCGTCGCGGCACATTCGGGCCGCGGCGCCAGGTCGCCGCTGG
>CAYJEC010000752.1:0-1930 GCA_964369025.1 uncultured Ideonella sp.
CCCCACCCTGCCCTGCCTGGTGCTGGTGCACGGCGCTTTGAACGACCACACGGTCGTCACGCTGCTGGCGCGCTGGTTTGCGCACCACGGCCACAACGTGCTGGCCGTGGACCTGCCCGGCCACATGCGCAGCGCCGGCCCGGCACTGGAAAACGTCGAGGCAATGGCCGACTGGCTGTTGGCGCTGCTGGATGCCGCTGGCGTCGAGAAGGCGGCGTTGGTCGGCCACAGCATGGGCTCGTTGGTCGCGCTCGACGCAGCCGGCCGTGCCCCGGAACGGACCACCCGGCTGGTGATGGTCGGCACGGCCTACCCGATGAAGGTGTCGCCGGCCCTGCTTGACCTGTCCCGAGCCGACCCACTGGCCGCGATCGACATGGTGACGATGCTGTCTTACTCGACCCTGGCCGCCAAGCCCGGCTACCCGGGGCCGGGCGTATGGACCCGCAGTGGCGGAAAGGCGCTGTGCCGGCTGGTGCTGGCCCACCAGGGTGATGCCCTGCTCTACCACCGGGATTTCTTGGCGTGCGACAGCTACCAGGGTGGGTTGGCAGCCGCAGCAAAGGTGACGGCGCCGGCCAGCCTCATCCTCGGAGTCCGCGATCAGATGACCGTGCCGAAGGCGGCGACAGAAATCGGCACGGCGCTGAAGGCCCGCACCGAGCGCGTCGAGGCGGGGCATGTCCTGATGGCCGAGGCGCCCGACGCAGTGTTGAATGCCCTGAGAAGGAGCCTTGCATGAACACAGCCGCCGCTTCAGTCGACCCCAAGAGCTTGCACAGCTTTGCCGAGTTCTACCCGTTCTACCTGGGAGAGCACAGCAACCTCACCTGTCGGCGAATGCACTTTGTGGGCTCGACGCTGGCCCTGCTGTGCCTGGCCATGCTGGTGGCCACCGGCCGCATGCAGTACCTCATGTATGGCCTGTTGTGCGGCTATGGCTTCGCCTGGATCGGCCACTTTGTCTTCGAAAAGAACAGGCCGGCCAGTTTCAAGCGCCCGCTCTACAGCTTCATGGGCGACTGGGTGATGTACAGCCAGATCTGGCTCGGCAAGATCCCGTTCTAGGAGGCTGTCAGCGGTGCCAGGTTCGCCAGCATGTCGCGGACCATCGCACGCAGATCGAACTCTGGGCGCCAGCCCCAGTCGGCCCGGGCAGCCGCGTCGTCGATCGAGCGCGGCCATGAATCGGCGATGGCCTGGCGGAAGTCTGGCGCGTAGCCGATCTCGAAACCGGGCAATTCCTCGGCAATCGCCGCAGCGATCTCGGCCGGCGTGAAACTCACGCCGCCCAGGTTGTAGCCATGGCGCTCACGGATGGAATCGGCCGGTGCGTCCATCAGTTCCAGCGTCGCGCGGATCGCGTCGGGCATGTACATCATTGGCAGCGCCGACTCCGCCCCCAGGAAGCTGGTGTACCGGCGGGACTTCAAGGCCTCGTGGAAGATCTCCACGGCATAGTCGGTGGTGCCACCACCGGGCGGCGTCTTCCAACTGATCAGGCCGGGATAGCGGATGCTGCGCACGTCCACGCCATGCATGCGGTGGTACCAGGCGCACCAGCCCTCGCCGGCGAGCTTGGAGATGCCATAGACCGTGGTCGGCTCCATCACCGTCTTCTGGGGCGTCCGGTCGCGTGGCGTGGTCGGGCCGAATGCGGCAATCGAACTGGGCCAGAACACCCGGGACAGCTTGTGGGTGCGGGCGAGTTCCAGCACGTTCAGCAGGCCCTTCATGTTGAGATCCCAGGCCCACATCGGGTGCTGCTCGCCGCGTGCGCTCAACGCCGCGGCCAGGTGGTAGACCTGCGTGATGCCGTGCCGCTCTGCGATGGCCGTCAGCGCAGCCGCGTCGGTCACGTCAAGCGCCTCGTGGGTCAAGCCCGGCACACGGCCTTTGGGGCCAGGTCGCTGGTGACGACGGCGCCATG
>CAYJEC010000753.1:0-1929 GCA_964369025.1 uncultured Ideonella sp.
AATGGCACCTGGACCCTGTTCTCGCCCTCCGACGTGCCCGACCTGCAAGACCTGTTCGGCACCGCCTTCGAAAAGGCCTACGTGGCCTACGAACAAAAAGCCGCGCGCGGCGAGATCAAGCCGTCCAAGACGGTGCAGGCTACCGACATGTGGCGCAAGATGCTGACCATGCTGTTCGAGACCGGCCATCCCTGGATCACCTTCAAGGATGCCTGCAACGTGCGCTCGCCGCAGCAGCATGTGGGTGTGGTGCACTCGAGCAACCTGTGCACCGAGATCACGCTCAACACCGGACCGGACGAGATCGCGGTCTGCAACCTCGGCTCGGTCAACCTGGCCCAGCACCTGAAGAATGGCGCGGTCGACCACGAGAAGCTGAAGCGCACCATCGCCACCGCCATGCGGATGCTCGACAACGTCATCGACATCAACTACTACGCGGTCAAGAAGGCGCGCGATTCGAACCTGCGCCACCGCCCGGTGGGTCTGGGCATCATGGGCTTCCAGGATGCGCTGTACCAGCTGCGCACGCCCTACGCCAGCGACGCTGCTGTCGAATTCGCTGACCGCTCGATGGAGGCCGTCTGCTACTACGCGTACTGGGCCTCCACCGAACTGGCGGCTGAGCGCGGCCGCTACTCCAGCTACCGTGGTTCGTTGTGGGACCAGGGCGTCCTGCCGCAGGACACGCTGGACCTGCTGGCCCAGCACCGCGGCGGCTTTGTCGAGGTCGACCGCAGCACCACCATGGACTGGGCCGCTCTGCGTCAGCGCATCGCCACCCACGGCATGCGCAACAGCAACTGCGTCGCCATCGCGCCGACGGCCACCATCTCCAACATCATTGGTGTCGATGCCTCGATCGAACCCTGCTTCGGCAACCTGTCGGTCAAGAGCAACCTGTCGGGCGAGTTCACAGTCGTCAACGAGTACCTGGTGCGTGACCTGAAGAAGCTGGGCCTGTGGGACAGCGTGATGGTGATGGATCTCAAGCACTACGACGGTTCGCTGCGCCGCATCGACCGCGTGCCAGAGGAGTTGAAGGCGCTCTATGCCACGGCCTTCGAGGTCGAGACGCAGTGGCTTGTGGAAGCCGCAGCCCGCCGCCAGAAGTGGATCGATCAGGCGCAGTCGTTGAACATCTACATGGCCGGCGCTTCGGGCAAGAAGCTCGACGACACCTACAAGCTGGCTTGGCTGCGCGGGCTGAAGACCACCTATTACCTCCGCACCGTCGGTGCCACGCACGCCGAGAAGTCGACCATCTCCGCGGGCCAGCTGAACTCGGTGCCGAACTCGGGTGGCATGGGCGGCGGCATGTCCGCGCTCGACGCCGTGGCCGCGCAAGCGCAGGCGATGTTGTCGGCCACGCCGGCCACCGACATCAAGTTCTGCGGCGTGGACGACCCGACCTGCGAGGCTTGTCAATAAGGTGAGCGGCATGTGCATCGCACGAACACACACGGGTGTTCGCGTGATGCGCAGGCATGTCGTTGTGAAGGCCGCGCATCGATGCAGGCCTGCAACAACGACGACGCTTTGATGTCAAGAAGTGCTTGGTGTTTCGACACAACACTCCGATAATTCCGAGCCATAGGAAACATGCACATGCTGGTCTGGGAAGACGACCTTCGTACCCCGCCGACTCCTCCTCAACGCCACACGCCCGAACCCATTCGCGGCGTGCAGGCAGTGGCCCCGTCGCCCCTTCAGAATCAATCTGCCGCAGCGTCATTGACGCAATCCGCGGCATCGTCGACGGCCCCCTTGCAGGCAGCTGCAGTCTCGGTGGTTGCGCGCAGTGATCGACGCGTCAATGCGGCCGACAAACGCATCATCAACGGCCAGACCGATGTGAATCAACTGGTGCCGTTCAAGTACAAGTGGGCCTGGGAGAAGTACCTCGCCACCTGTGCCAACCACTGGATG
>CAYJEC010000754.1:0-1928 GCA_964369025.1 uncultured Ideonella sp.
CGCGGTTGATCACGTCGCAGCAGGGCATGATGCCCTCGGGCAGGCGGTGCTCGTACTTCCACAACTTGGTGCCGGTCTTGGCATCCAGCGCGAAGATGCGCGAGTAGGAGGCCGTGACGAACATCTTGCCGTTGTGGATCACCGGCTGCGATTCCTGGCCGCGCTGCTTCTCGCCACCGAACGAGAACGACCAGGCGGGCACCAGCTTGCCGATGTTGCCGGCGTTGATGGTCTTCAGCGGCGAGTAGCGCTGGCCCTGGTTGCCCATGCCCCACGACAGGATGTCGCCGGTGGAGCTGGCGTCGTTCTCGATCATCTGGTCGGTCACCACCGCCTGGGCAGACATGGACGCAAGGGCCATGGTGATCAACAAGCTCGACAGTTTCAGTCGCATGGAAAGGTCTCCTGGTATGGGATGAAGGAAGTCACGCCGCCTGGTTGTTCCATCGGGGCACTGCGGCCGGCGGTCAGGACTTTTTCCCGGCAACTACCGTGCCACCGGCGAAGCGGGTGATCAGCAACCTGTTCCGACGCGAAAACCGCACAGCGACTAGGGGAAAACGCGCGCCGGCTGTACCACGCTTGAACACTCCAGCACGACAACGTGTCGCGAATCGCGAAGCTCAGCGCAGCGTCTGGCCGGCCTTCAGTGCCTGGCGTTCGTACCGCGGGTACAGGTGGGCCACGTTGCGCAGGTACTCCGTCTGGAAGGCTGCCCAGGCAGCGAACTCGGCGGGCACGGGCGCGCGCAACAACTCGTTCATCTCCAGCCCGCCTTCGGCGGCGGCACGGAAGTGCCCATCCAGCCATCGCAGGTAGCGCTGCGTCTGCGCAAGCCCGCTGCCGTCGTCGAACACCGGGCCGTGGCTGGGCACCACGGTGCGCAGGGGCATCGCATCCAGCGATCCCAGGCTGGCCAGCCAGACAGAAACATCCGCGTGGGGGGTGGTCGGGATGCGGCGCGAGAAGGCCAGCCCGCCGACAAAGGCCACACCGCTGGCCCGGTCCACCAGCACCAGATCCGATGCCGTGTGCCCGCGCAACTCGCGCAGCACGAACTCGCGTTGGCCGACTCGCCAGCGACCGGCCGCCGCGTCCAGATCGCGGTCGGGCCCGAGCGTCTCGGTGCCGAGCATCCAGTCTCCGCAGAGGCGAAACAGGTTGGTCTCGTAGGCGGCCGATTCACGCGCAATGCCGGCCCGCGTGGCGGCAGTGGCGTAGCGCGGCACATCGGCGAAGGCCTGGTTGCCGAGGAAGTAATCCGGGTGCAGGTTCAGGTGGATCACCTGCACCACCGGCTCGGTGGTCGTGCGAGCGATCAGCAAGCGCAGCTGCTCGCCGTAGCGCTTGCTCGGGCCGGTGTTGATCACCACCACCCCCGCCCCAGTGACGATGAACCCGGTGTTGATGATGTTGCAGCCGTTGGCCAGGCTGAAGTCGGCGTTGTCGCCCTCGACCACGTACACGCCCGGCGCCAGCTGGCGCGCGGCGAGCCGGTAGTCGAAGCGGGCCAGGTCGGCGCGCGGTGCGGTCTGGGCCAGTGCGCTGGTGGCCATCAGCAACACCGGCATCACGGCCAGAAGCCAATGCCTCCACCCGGAATGGTTCGTGGCCGCCCCGCCAGCTGCGCTCATTCCACCCGGCTCCCGATGCGGTTGCCGTTGTTGTCGGTGCCGACGATGCGCACGCCGCCGGCCGGGGGCTGGGCGAAGTCGAAACTGAACACCGGGTTCTCGCTCACCGGCTCGAAGACCTGCAGCCGGGCCAGCTCCTGATCGGCGGCATTGCGCACCGAGAGCCGGTTGACGTAGAAGGCCGGCACGCCGTTGACCAGGCCGGTGTCCATCGGGTGCATCACCCGCAGCCGCAGGCGGGACGAAGTGCCATCACCCCAGGGCGCGGCGCTGAACAGCTTGCCGCTGACCTCG
>CAYJEC010000755.1:0-1927 GCA_964369025.1 uncultured Ideonella sp.
GGCGCCGTCGAGGTCACCGCCAAGATCGCCGTGCGCCTGGTTGAGTGGGCCAAGGGCGAGGACGGGGCGTTCCACCCCGAGACCAAGCTGGTCGACACCACCGTCGGCCGTGCATTGTTGAGCGAGATCCTGCCCAAGGGCCTGCCTTTTGCCAACATCAACAAGGCGCTCAAGAAGAAGGAAATCTCGCGACTGATCAACACCTCCTTCCGCAAGTGCGGCCTGAAGGAGACCGTGGTGCTGGCCGACAAGCTGCTGCAAAGCGGCTTCAAGCTGGCCACCCGCGCAGGCATCTCCATCGGTATCGACGACATGCTGGTGCCCAAGGAGAATCCGGGCCTGATCGAGCGCGCCGAAAAGGAAGTCAATGAGATCGAGCAGCAGTACGTCTCGGGCCTGGTGACCGCCGGTGAGCGCTACAACAAGGTGGTCGACATCTGGGGCAAGACCGGCGACGAAGTCGGCAAGGTCATGATGGCCCAGCTGTCCAAGCAGAAGGTCATCGACCGGCATGGCAAGGAAGTCGACCAGGAGTCGTTCAACTCCATCTACATGATGGCCGACTCCGGCGCCCGTGGCTCGGCCGCGCAGATCCGCCAGCTGGCGGGCATGCGCGGCCTGATGGCCAAGCCGGACGGCTCGATCATCGAGACGCCCATCACCGCGAACTTCCGCGAGGGCCTGAACGTTCTGCAGTACTTCATCTCCACCCACGGCGCCCGAAAGGGCCTGGCGGACACGGCGCTGAAGACCGCGAACTCCGGCTACCTGACGCGACGACTGGTCGACGTGACCCAGGATCTGGTGGTCACCGAAGACGACTGCGGCACCGAGCACGGCTTTGCCATGCGCGCTCTGGTTGAGGGCGGCGAGGTGATCGAATCGCTGCGCGACCGCATTCTCGGCCGAGTCGCGGCCATCGAGGTGCTGCACCCCGAGTCGCAGCAGACGCTGATCCCGGCGGGCACCATGCTCGACGAAGACTTGTTGGACGTGATCGAGGCGGCCGGCGTCGACGAGGTCAAGGTGCGCACACCGCTGACCTGCGAGACCCGATTCGGCCTGTGCGCCAAGTGCTACGGCCGCGATCTGGGCCGCGGTGGCCGGGTGAACGTCGGCGAGGCGGTCGGCGTGATCGCCGCGCAGTCGATCGGCGAGCCGGGTACCCAGCTGACGATGCGGACCTTCCACATCGGTGGCGCGGCCTCGCGTGCGGCGGTGGCCTCCAGCGTCGACGCGAAGTCCGATGGTTTCATCGGCTTCAACCCGACGATGCGCTACGTGACCAACAGCAAGGGCGACCTGGTGGTGATTTCCCGTTCCGGCGAAATCGTCATCTCCGACCAACACGGCCGTGAGCGCGAGCGTCACAAGGTGCCGTACGGTGCGATCCTGAACATCAAGGCCGACCAACAGGTCAAGGCTGGCACCGTGCTGGCCAACTGGGATCCGCTGACCCGCCCGATCATCACCGAGTTCGCCGGCAAGGCCCGCTTCGAGAACGTCGAGGAAGGCGTCACCGTTGCCAAGCAGTTGGACGAGGTCACTGGCCTGTCCACGCTGGTGGTCATCGACCCGAAGCGTCGCGGCGCCGCCAAGGTGGTGCGCCCGCAGGTCAAGCTGCTGGACGTCGCTGGCAACGAGGTGAAGATCCCCGGCACCGACCACTCGGTGACCATCGGTTTCCCGATCGGCTCACTGGTGCAGATCCGCGATGGTCAGGACCTGGCTCCTGGCGAGGTGCTGGCGCGCATTCCGGTCGAAGGCCAGAAGACGCGCGACATCACCGGCGGCCTGCCGCGGGTGGCCGAACTGTTCGAGGCGCGTTCGCCGAAGGACGTCGGCACCCTGGCCGAGCAGACCGGCACGGTCTCGTTCGGCAAGGAGACCAAGGGCAAGGTGCGCCTCCAGATCACCGATCCGGAAG
>CAYJEC010000756.1:0-1925 GCA_964369025.1 uncultured Ideonella sp.
ATGCCTTTAACGACCCTTTAATTGATAATAAAGATAGCAAAAAACGCTTTCGGGCAGACGTGTTAATAGAAGATTATTGTGCCAAATTAGAAGACAAAGCCCAAAAAGAAATAGACAAAGCCGTAGAAAATGCCCGCCAAGCTGATGTTGCCGTCGTAGTATTGGGCGGCGGACAACGCACCTGCGGCGAAAACAAATCGCGCACCAGCCTCGACCTGCCCGGCCGGCGGCACAACCGACGTGCGAGTGACGGTGAACGATGTGGCGGGCAATCTCATGCCTGCCGGCACCACCATCGATTTCAGCGTCATCTTCGCCACGGCTGCGGGGGTCAAGCCTGATCAGGTGAAGGTGAACAACGTGGTGCTCGCGGTGGGTGAACCGATGGTGGTGCCGACCTACACCGTCACAGTTGCCTGTCCGCTTTTCCAGTCCACGGGCAAGCTGTTTGCAACGGTCACGACGGCTCTATGCCGTTTCGTGTGGAACGCGAGGGATTCAGCTGACCGCCGCGGCCGGGCTGAACGGATGAGCCGGGAGGTTCTTCAGGCGTGACAGGCGCAGGTATGCGATGGCGATGAAGTTCTTGGCCGTGCGGTATCCGCGCGCAGCGCGCTTGGCCTGCTGGAGCTGCCCGTTCATCGACTCGACGAAGGCGTTGCTGCGGTGATCGAGCATGCCGCGCACGACGGCGTCGAAGCGCTCCTTGATCGTCGTGGCCAGCTTCTTGAACGGCTCCAGGCGGCAGCGTCTGGCCCAGCTTGTCCAGGCTTTCAGATCGCTGGCCGCCTGCTCGGCGCTGTTGTGTTGCCTGGCGCGCGCATAGACCTCGCGCAGCGCCATGCGCAGCCGCCACGCCCGCGCGCTCTTGAGCGCCGAGCGCTGCAACCAGTACATCGCGTCGGTCTGTGCCGCGGTCCAGCCCACCGGGTTCTTGCGCATCCCCCACAGCAGGTTGCGCCGCGTCTCGGGGTCTGCCCCCTGCAGCGCCGCGGCCACCTGCGCGGGCTCGGCGCGCAACTCCTCGCGCCGCACGTCGTCCATCGCCTGGATGGCCATCGCGACGACGTGGAAGCGGTCGTAGCTGATGTCGGCCTGCGGCAGCGCCAGGGTTGCACCCTTGGCGTAGGCGGCGCTCATGTCCATGCATACATGCCGCACCTCGGCCGGGTCACCCCCGTGCGCCTTGAGGTCGGCGGCGAAATCCACCACTGTCTGATGGTCCCGCCCCTCGGCGGCGAACAGCAGCCGCTTGGCGTGCAAGTCATGCACGACGGTGATGTAGTGCTGGCCACGGCGCACGCTGGTCTCGTCGATGCCCACGATCTGCACGCCCTCGAAGCTCTCCGAGGCGCGTGCCTGATCGACGTAGAACTCGATGCGCCGCCACAGCTGCTTGTCGCTGCACCGCAGCAGTGCGCCCGCCTGGCGCACCGGCAGCTCGCGGCACAGCGCCAGCGCCAGGGCTTCGAAGGCGGCCGTGAAGCCCGAGCCCGGCCGCGCCCACGGCACGCCGAGCTGGGTGGTCTTGCCGCAGCCGCCGCAGGCCACGCGCGGCACGTCGGCGTGCAGCCAGGCCTCGAACTGGAAGAAGTCCAGATGCCGCCACTTGCGGCGCAGCCGGTCGTGCACGGGCTGCGAGGCCGCGCCGCAGGCCGGGCAGCTCAGCAGGGTGCCGTCGCACCTGACCTCGAAATCGATGCGCTTGGACGCCACGTCCAGCAACACATCCTCAACCACCCACGGCGGCTGCAGACCCAACGCGCTGGTGAACAGCGCCTCCACTCCAACGCTCAAATCCGCTCTCCTGGCAGCCGCCCCGTGGACATGTGGACAGGCTCAAATGCAGCCTGCCCACATGCCCACCGGGCTCGACGACGACCAGTGATTTTGAGCCTCGATTCCACACGGAACGACGAGGGGCC
>CAYJEC010000757.1:0-1925 GCA_964369025.1 uncultured Ideonella sp.
CGGCGGCTTCGGATCGCGGTCCGGTCGAACTGTTGTTGTCCAGGTAGCGAAGCATTGCTGCATGCGTGCAGCATGCTCGAAGGAGCGTCTCGAATCGTCCGGCCAAGTGAGGCCGGATCGCCTCGCGTGCCATAGCGCCAGCTAGGCCGCGCACGGCACCTTTGTTGATCGACACCGAAAAGTGGTTCGACCAGAACAGCACCAGTCGTTCGGCAAACGGCCGCCTGCTGAGGATGGCCGTGGACAGGCGTGAATCCAAATCGCCGTTGGTGATATCGCGCAGGGACATCGGCGCCTGGGCAGGATCTCCCTTGGCTCCCTTGGCTCCCTTGGTGTCGAGCAAGGCACTGACCGGAACCTTCTGTTCGGAATGTGCCACCAGCGCTTGGAATGACGTTGCCAGGGGCCCGCCCACAGGCGGCTCGCCCGGCCCAATCTGCTTTCGCAACCAGTCGGCGGGGTCGCCACCCACGGCGTCCAGTCTGGCCTCTCCGAGGCCAAAGCGATGCGCAGCGATGGCCGCGTTTTGGTAGGCAGGGTTCATGCCAGGCTCCAGTGGTTACTCTGCACCTCGAACGTGACGCACGGCGTCATAAGCCGTTTATAACGCGCTAGAGGGAGCGCCCGAAGACCGCTGCCCGGCTTGGTAGCGTAAAGAACGGTGTCCGAGCTGCCGGAGCGCCGGTCAGGGCACCAGAAGCGCGTTGACCGACTGCACGTCATCCGGCTTCAACTGGCCGGCCGATTGACGCAGCCGAAGGCCGCCGACGATCACGTCGTAGCGGGCCTTGGCCAGGTCGCGCTGGGTCTGGAACAACTGGGTCTGGGCGTTCAGCACGTCGAGGTTCACCCGCACGCCGACCTTGTAGCCCAGTTGAGTGGCTTCCAGAGCCAGCTTGCTGGACGATTCGGCAGCCTCCAGGGCCTTGACCTGTGCCTGGCCCGATTGCACGCCGAAGAAGGCGGTGCGTGTGCCCTGCGCCACGCCACGGCGGGCGACATCCAGGTCGTTGCGCGACTTCTCTTCCAGCGACAGCGTTTCCTTGACGCGGTTCTGCACCGCGTAGCCGGCAAACAGCGGCACGTTCAGTGTCACGCCCAGAGACCCAGTGCTGCCGTTGCCACTGCGGGTCGTGATCAGCGCAGGACCGGAGGTGGTCTCGCTGGAACCCCCGGGGTAGGACCGGGTGTAACTGGCGCCGAGCGTCACCGTAGGCAGGTGGCCGGCCTTGGCCTTCTCAGTTTCGAGCTTGGCAATGTCCAGCGCCAACTGGGCCTGCTGGATCGCCGGGCTGTTGGCATCGGCACCTGTCACCCAGTCGTCCACTGCGGGTGGCAACACCGGGGGGAGGGCGACGGGCACTGCCAGCGGGCGGGGCATCGCGCCAGGGCGGCCAACCAATTGCTCCAGCGCCAGCCGCTTCACGCGCAGATCATTCTCGGCGGCAAGTTCTTGAGCCAGCGAGAGGTCATAACGGGCCTGGGCCTCGCGGGTGTCGGTGATGGTGGTGGTTCCGACTTCGAAGTTGCGCTTGGCAGAGGCCAACTGCTCGGAGATGAACTTCTTGTTCGCCTGCACGGTGCCCAGTGCATCGTTGGAGGCCAGCACGTCGAAATAGGCTTGAGCGACGCGCACGATCAGGTCCTGCTCGGCGGCGCGCAGCGCAGCCTGGGCGATCGCCACACTGCGTTCGGCCTGGTCGACGGAGACGCCGTTGGCCTTGTTGAAGAGTGTCTGCTGGGCCGACAGCACCACCTGGTTGGCGCTGCTGCGCGTCTCGGTGGCGGCCGTGCTCTTGGTGGTCGCCGCTGGTGTGGCGGTGGAGGTGTCGGTCGAGCTGTCTGCGCGGATCAGCGTGGATGATGCGGCCAGGCCGACCGAAGGCAGGAACAGCGCATTGGCCTGGTCGGCGCGGAACTGCGCG
>CAYJEC010000758.1:0-1922 GCA_964369025.1 uncultured Ideonella sp.
ACGTGTTCCTGCTCCAGGTCCAGGGGCGGCGGCGCTGGCGCGCCGGCCCGGTGGTTGACACCTCGCTCGTGCCCGGCATGCCGGTGAAGTTGCTGGCGAATTTCCAGCCGACCGAGGAGTGGGTGCTGGAGCCGGGCGACATGCTCTACCTGCCGCCGCGATGGGGGCACGACGGCGTGGCGGTCGGCCCGGACTGCATGACCTGCTCGATCGGCTTTCGCACCCCCACGCCCACCGAGATGGCGCGCGAGGTGCTGCAACGCATGACTGATGCACTCGAGGTGCCCGCCGAAGAGGGCCACTATCGCGATCCTCCCGACACTGCCACGGCCATGCCAGGCCGCATCCCCGAGGCATTGCAGACCTTTGCCACCAAGGCGGTCATCGAGGCCCTGAACGACGTGCACAGCCTGCACTGCGCGCTTGGCGAGTCGCTGACTGAGCCCAAGGCCAACGTCTGGTTTGACGGCGGCGAACCGTGGCGGCCGGGCCAGGGCTTGAAGCTGGACGCGCGTACCCGCATGATGTACGACTCGCGGCATGTCTTCATCAACGGCGAATCGTTCCGTGCCGCAGGGCGTGACGCGCGCCTGGTGCGCCAGCTGGCCGACGATCGGGTACTGGATGCCCGAGCTTTGTCCCGCTTGAGCGACCAGGCCGCGGAGTTGCTGCAGGACTGGACGACCGCCGGCTGGGCCCATGGAACCGACTGACGATCCCTTCTACCCGCTGCCCCTCGGGCCTGTCGCCTCGTTGGGCGAGATGCAGCAGGCCATCCGCGCCTTCATCACCGGGGCACAGGCTGCGAATGTGCACCACCTGGTCTGGGTCTCGCCCGATTTCGCGGGCTGGCCGCTCGATGAGCCCGAGTTGCTGGATGCCCTCGGTGCCTGGGCTCGGCAGCCGGCCAGCCGCCTCACCTGGGTCGGACAGGATTTCGAGCGCATTCGCCGGGCGATGCCGCGACTCACCCGCTGGCGCCAGACCTTTGCCCATCGCGTGAGTTGCCGCTCTCCCGAGGAGGTGTCGTCGTCCGACCTGCCCACGCTGCTGCTGGCCGACACCCGTGCCGTGCTGCGCGTGGTCGATATCGAACGGGTGCGGGGTTGGGTACGGCGCGAGCGCGCCGACGTGGCCCGTGCGCAGGAGGAGATCGACGCACTTTTGCAACGATCCACCGAGGCCTTCCCGGCCGTGACCCTGGGTCTCTAGGGAAGTTCCCTTATGTGGCTATAATGTAAGGCTAGGCACAGGGATCAATGCGCCATGCGAAAGCACGGTTCACTTCGGGCGGCTCGAGCGCTTGAAGAATCTCTGGTCTGTGTTGAGGAGGGGGCGCGCACGAACAGCGGGCTTCCAGAATTACCGGTAATTTTGTTCGACTCTAATAGCTTCGAGGAATTTCATGAACAAGTCGCTCCTGTTGGCCTCCCTGATCGCCGTCACCGCCTTGGCCGCTTGCGGCAAGAAGGCTGAAGACGCTGCCGCCGCCGCTTCGGCTGCTGCCCCGGCCATGGAAGCCGCCGCTTCGGCTGCTGCTCCCGCTGCCTCGGCCGCCATGGACGCCGCCGCTTCGGCTGCCACTGCTGCCGCTTCGGCCGTCATGGACGCCGCCGCTTCGGCCGTCAAGTAATCGGAGCCTGCGCCCTTTGGGCGCAGTCAGACGAAAAAGCCGCCCCAGGGCGGCTTTTGCATTTGCAGAACCCGCCGCCTCAGGGCGGTGGGTTCGTTGCCAGACATCAGAGCTTGAGTTCGTCGATCAGCAGCGAGACGATCTTCTTCGCATTGGCCGAATTGTCCGGCTCGCCCTGGTAGTTCAGCACCGTGACCAGAGTGCCTGTGCCGGTGCTGCTGGCCTTCACCTGGATGCGGTAGCGGTTCAGCGCCTTGGCCGCCTCGTCCTTGGCGCCGAGCAGGCGCTG
>CAYJEC010000759.1:0-1919 GCA_964369025.1 uncultured Ideonella sp.
GGCGCCGGCGTGGGCCTGCGGGTTCGGCGTGCCGAAGGTGTGGGCGAACGCATCTTCGTGGATGGCAACACGGCGGCCGCACTGGGCTGCGTCTATGGCGGTGCCACCGTGTGCGCCTGGTACCCGATCACGCCGTCGTCTTCCGTGGCCGAGTCGTTCCAGAAGTACTGCGAGAAATTCCGCGTCGATCCGGTGACGGGCGAGCGCCGTTATGCGATCGTTCAGGCCGAGGACGAGATCGCTTCGATCGGCATGGTCACCGGCGCCGGCTGGAACGGTGCACGCGCCTTCACCGCCACCTCCGGCCCGGGTGTCTCGCTGATGACCGAGTTCATCGGCCTGGCGTACTTCGCCGAGATACCGCTGACCATCATCAACGTGCAGCGCGGTGGCCCGTCCACCGGCATGCCCACCCGCACCCAGCAGGCCGACATCCTCAGCTGCGCCTATGCCTCGCATGGCGACACCAAGCATGTGCTGCTGTTCCCGCAGGATCCGGCCGAGTGCTTCGAGATGGCCGCCAACGCGCTGGATCTCGCGGACAGGCTGCAGACCCCGGTCTTCCTGATGACCGATCTGGACATCGGCATGAACCAGCGCCTGTGCGAACCGCTGGCCTGGGATGACGCCCGTGCCTACGACCGCGGCAAGGTCATGACCGCCGCGGATCTTGAATCTGGCAAGGAGTTCGCCCGCTACAAGGATGTCGACGGCGACGGCATCCCTTGGCGCACGTTGCCTGGCACCCACGCGAGCAAGGGAGCCTACTTCACCCGGGGCACGACCCGCGACGCCTACGCGCGGTACTCGGAGTCCGGCGCAGACTACACCTACAACGTGAAGCGGTTGCTGAAGAAGTTCCAGACCGCGGCCACGCTGGTGCCGCAACCGGTGGTGAAGCCCGCGGCCAGGAAGACACGCCTGGGCGTGCTGTATTTCGGCTCCACCGCGCCGGCGATGGACGAGGCCCTGCACACCCTGGCTCGTGACCGCATCCCCCTCGATGCGATGCGCCTGCGGGCGTTCCCGTTCCCGGCTGCGGTGTCCGAATTCATTGCTGCGCATGAGCAGGTCTTCGTCGTCGAGCAGAACCGGGACGGCCAGTTGCGCCGCCTGCTGATCGACGAATTGGAGGTGGACCCAGCCCGCCTGGTGCCGGTCCTGCACTACGACGGAACACCGATCACCGCCCGCTTCATCGCCCACGCGGTGACCGAGATGCTGCACAGCGCCGCTGTCGACCCCAAGCCTGTCCGCCCATGACCTACATCGCCAAACCCCGGCTGCACCACCCCACGCTGGCCCGCAACGCAGTCGGCTACACCCGGCGCGACTACGAGGGAAAGATCTCCACGCTGTGCGCCGGCTGCGGCCACGACTCGATCTCGGCCGCCATCATCCAGGCGGCCTGGGAACTCGATATCGCGCCGCACCGCGTGGCCAAGCTCTCGGGCATCGGCTTCTCCAGCAAGACGCCCGACTATTTTCTCGGTGCCAGCCATGGCTTCAACACCGTGCATGGCCGCATGCCGAGTGTGCTCACCGGGGCCAACCTGGCCAACCGCGAGCTGCTCTACCTGGGCGTCTCGGGCGACGGCGACTCAGCCTCGATCGGCCTGGGCCAGTTCGCCCACTCGATGCGGCGCGGCGTCAACATGGTCTACATCGTCGAGAACAACGGCGTCTACGGGCTGACCAAAGGGCAGTTCTCGGCCACCGCGGACCGTGGATCCACCTCCAAGAAAGGCGTGGTCAACCCGGATGCACCGGTGGATCTGGTCGGGTTGGCCCTGCAGTTGGGTGCCACCTACGTGGCGCGCGGTTTCTCGGGCGACAAGGCGCAGATGGTGCCGCTGATCAAGGGTGCCATCCTGCATGGCGGCGCTGCCTTCATTGACATCATCAGCCCCTGCGTGACC
>CAYJEC010000760.1:0-1919 GCA_964369025.1 uncultured Ideonella sp.
CGTCAGCGACAAACCGCTGCATGGCGAGATCAAGCTTCCCGGCATGGCGTCCGACTTTTACAAGACACAGGTCAGCCGACACCTGATGATCGGAATCAGGGCGATGGAACTGTTGCGCGACATGCCACTGGAACGCATTCACAGCCGCAAGTTGCGTAGCTTTGCTGAGGTGGCGTTTCAATAATCCGGATTCAATCAACCAGCCGGTGGATTTTGGCGTGCATCAGCAGCAGGATGGTTTTGCCGTCGCAAATCTGTCCGGTTTCAACCATCTCCATGGCCTGGTCCAGCGTGATCTCCAGCGTTTCGATGTCCTCGCCTTCTGTGGCATCGCCCCCTCCGGCTGAGACTTTGTCTTTTGGCTGGTATTCGCCCACAAAGAAGTAAATCCGCTCCGTCACGGAGCCAGGGCTCATGTAGGCCTCCAATACTTTGCGGACCTCCGTGATGCGATAGCCCGTTTCCTCCTCGGTTTCGCGGCGAATGCAGGTGGCGGCATCGTCCTGATCCAGCAGGCCTGCGCAGGCCTCGATCAGCATGCCGTCCGGTGTGCCATTCACAAAAGCCGGAAACCGGAACTGCCGTGTGAGGATGACGGTTTTACGCTCGCGGTTGTAAAGGAGGATGGTGGCCCCATTGCCCCGGTCATAGGTTTCCCGGCTTTGCCGCTGCCAGCTGCCATCGCGTCGCTGGTAGTCAAACACATTCTTTTTCAGGACGTACCAGTCGTCGGATAGAACCTGTGTGCTGATGAGGCGGACGCGATCGTTCATGGATGTAAAGACTGAAATAGAACAAGTTTTGATAGTGTATCAAAACGAGATAAATCATGCAACATCAAGAAATAACGTGCAATTAGTATTCATTCAACCTTGAGTGGACGCCTGCCTGAGGTAGAGTTGCCGCATGCTGACAAGTCAACGAAGAAAAATCATTCTGGACCGACTGCGCCATGATGGGCAGGTTCTCGCAAAAGCGTTGAGCGAAGAGCTGGAGCTGTCTGAGGACACCATCCGGCGCGACCTGCGGGCAATGGCGTCCGAAGGGCTGCTGCAACGCGTTCATGGTGGGGCCTTGCCCGCATCGCCTGCATTGGGCGACTATTCACTTCGCTTGGGCCTGGAGCCTGGCGGCAAGTTGGCCATAGCCAAAGCAGCCGTGACACTGATTCAGCCCGGTCAGGTCGTGTTCATGGATGGCGGCACCACCTGCCATCAGCTAGCGCTGCAATTGCCCCTGAACTTGACGGCTACGGTAGTGACGCACAGCCCCTCCATTGCGGTCGCCTTAGTGCATCACCCTGAAGTTGAGGTGGTGTTGATGGGCGGAAAGCTGTTTAAACATTCGGTGGTGGCCATGGGTGCCGCCACCATGCAGGCCATCACCCGGGTTCAGGCCGACCTCTACTTCATGGGCGTCACGGCAGTCAGCGCTGCCCAGGGATTCAGCACGGGCGATCTGGAAGAGGCGCACATCAAGCGGGCAATGATGGGGCAATCGGCCGAAACCTGGGTACTCGCGTCGGCAGAGAAGCTCAATGCCGCGTCGCCCTACAGTATCGCCACGTGTGCTGAAGTGACGGGCCTCATTGTGGAAGCGGCGACTCTGAAAAAAGATGTGACGGCGTTGACACGAACCGGTTTGACGGTAATCAGGGCCTGAAGCCCAGGCGCACTGCGTGGGGTGGCACTTGCGGTAACAATAAGACCATGTCCCAACCGACCTTGACGACTCTTCCGACTTTGCAGGCCCCGCTGTTTTCCGTAGACCAGCTCTCCAAGCGTTATGGCGACGTCACCGTGGTCAATAACGTTTCGTTTCAGATTGCGCCAGGCGAATGCCTGGGCGTGATCGGGCCCAATGGCGCTGGCAAGACCACCACCATTCGCATGTGTCTGGGCTTGAGCATGCCTGATGCG
>CAYJEC010000761.1:0-1919 GCA_964369025.1 uncultured Ideonella sp.
TGACGGCCATCGACAACGCGGCGCGCGAGCTGCGCCTGCGCAAGGAGGCCGAGATCGCCGAGATGAAGGCCTGGCTCGCGGCTCGCGGGTTGTAAGGCGCTTCAGTGGCGGCAGGGTGGCCCGCTCCCGGCCATCCTGCCGTCCGACCTGACACACAGCGACCGTCTGGCCGCATCGGTCTAGGGATTATTGCCATGACGGCTGAGAATGGACACGCAAACCACCACGACCATCAAGTTGGGCACGCGGCGAAGTCGAACAAGAGCGAACTCCGGTCCGGTGCTGGCGGGCATTCGAGCCACAAGGCCGGGCACGCTGGCATGGTCGACGACTACCGCAGGCGCTTCTGGTTGGCGTTGGCTCTCACGATCCCGGTTTTGGTCCTGTCCCCAATGGTCCGCGATTTTGTCGGGCAAGGCATGGCACGCTTGCTTGCCGGTGAAGAGTGGATCGCACTGAGCCTGTCATCTGTGATCTACTTCTGGGCAGGATGGCCCTTCCTTAAGGGCGCCGGTCCTGAAATCCGCGCTGGCCGTCCAGGAATGATGACGCTGGTCGCGCTTGCCATCTCGACAGCCTATTTCTACTCGGCTGCCGTCACGCTGGGACTGCCCGGCGGAGAGCCGTTCTATTGGGAACTGGCCACGCTCGTCACGATCATGCTTTTGGGGCATTGGCTTGAGATGCGGTCCGTCCTCGGCGCTTCTCGCGCTTTGGAGGAACTGGTACGCCTGCTGCCCGATACCGCACTGCGGGTGACTGCGGACGGTGGAACGGAGGACGTGCCCGTCGCGGCCTTAATCGCCGGCGACCGGGTCGTGATCCGCCCCGGTGCCAAGGTGCCGGTCGATGGAAAGATCATCGAAGGCACATCATCCTTCAACGAGGCCATGCTGACCGGGGAATCGAAACCTGTCACGCGGTCTGCCGGCGAGGCTGTCATCGGCGGTGCGGTAAATGGCGAAGGTGCCGTCACCATCGAGGTGAAGGCGACGGGCGAGGCAACCTACCTGTCGCAGGTCATCGCCATGGTGAAAGCAGCACAGGAAAGCCGCTCGCGCACACAGGATCTGGCCTCGCGCGCCGCAACTGTCCTGACCTGGATTGCCATCACCGTCGGCCTCGGATCGTTCGGTTACTGGTATGCGGTCGGGGCGGGGGCCACTTTTGCGCTTGAGCGGATGGTGACCGTGATGGTCATCGCCTGTCCGCATGCGCTCGGCCTTGCCGTGCCGCTTGTCGTGGCCGTCTCGACGTCGCTGGCAGCGCGCAACGGACTGCTGATCCGCGACCGTGCAGCCTTTGAGCGTGCGCGGGATCTGAATGCCGTGGTCTTCGACAAGACCGGCACCCTGACCGAAGGCAGGTTCGGCGTCAGCGATCTGGTTTTGCTGCAAGGTGGCGACGAGACGACCGCTTTGCGTGTTGCGGCTTCGGTTGAAAGCCAGTCGCAGCATCCGATCGCTACCGGGATTGTCGCCGCCGCAAAAGCCCGTGGCATAGACTTTCCGGCCCCGGAAGGCTTGCAGAGCATCACGGGTGCGGGGGTTACGGCACGTGTGGACGGGCGGGAGGTCGGCATCGTCAGCCCTGGTCATCTTCGGCGGCAAGGCCGACCCGTGACCGACCCGCGCCTCGCCCTGCTGGAGGAGGCAGGCAAGACCGTCGTGGTGCTGGAGGTCGGCGGCCAGCCCTATGCGTTGCTGGCTTTGGCAGACATCGTGCGCACGCAATCGCGTGATGTCGTCGCGCGTCTCAAGGCAAGGGGTGTCAGGTCCATCATGATGACGGGAGACGCGGAGGGGGTCGCGAAATCGGTCGCTGCAGAACTCGGCCTCGATGAATATTTCGCACAGGTCCTCCCGGAGCAGAAAGCGGCCCGCGTGAAAGAACTTCGCGCCAGGGGTCTGAAGGTCGCA
>CAYJEC010000762.1:0-1914 GCA_964369025.1 uncultured Ideonella sp.
AACCGCAAGCCGTATCCGACCAAGGACGGCTATATCGGCATCATGCCCTACAGCGACAAGCAGTGGGTAACCTTCTTCGAGCTTGGCGGCCGGCCCGAGGTCATGACCACCGATCCGCGCTTCTCAACCTACAACGCGCGCACCGCCAATATCGGCGCGCTCTACCAACTCGTCGGCGAAGTCGCGGCCACCAAGACGACGGACGAATGGCTCGCGCTGCTCGGCAAGGCTGACATTCCCGCTGCCCGCTGCGCCACGCTTCAGGAAGTGCTAGAAGATCCGCACCTGCGCGCCACTGGATTCATCCACGAGCGCGAGCACCCGGCTGGCTTCTCGTATACCACGATGCAGCACCCCGTGAACTTCACCGGCACGCCGGCAGACATCCGCCGCGATCCTCCTGCCTTGGGCGAGCACACGCTTGAGGTTCTGAAGGAGCTTGGCTTCAGCGATGCGGATGCGGAACGTATCGCCGCCGCAGCGAAGAAGCCCGACGACCGCAAGGCAACCTAGCGCATCGGCCTGGTCAGCGCGTCGATCACCGCGTTGACCAGCGCGTCCTTGCGCCGCTCCACTTCGGGCAGGTCGCTGTAAGGCACCATCATCGGATGGGTCTTCTTCACGCCGTTCTTCGCGCGGCCATGCTTCCACCCGTCGGCTTTCTTCTCGTTCATCCAGCGATCATGCTGGGCCGAAACGCTCGCGTCCGGATTGACCAACCGCCACTTCACCGCCTCGATCGAGGAATCCTTCATCCACTTCGGCGCACGGCTCCAGGCTGGCGCAATCGCCTGATCGTTCGCTTTTTGCCACGCGCGCACGCTCTCGTGCATCACCAGAGCGATTTTCGTTGCGGCTGCGTCACTGATCTTCGTCATGAAGGCTCCGCCGCCAGCGTTGGCGGTAATGTGGGTGCGCCCCTTAGCACGTGATTTCAGCGCTTAGTAGCCTGCCGTCCCGGCTTGCGTTCGGCCTTGGCTGGCATAGCGTGCCACGTGTTCGGGGAGCGTGGTTATGACAGACACCGAAGCCGGAATCAGCGGACGCCCGGCGACCCGGAAATCTGTTTTCCTGATCCTCATAACGGCCCTCGCCATCCTCTTTGGCATCGTTGCGCTCGCGCTTGCCGCCTATGGCTGGACGTTCGAGCCGGAGGTCACGCAGGATCCGCTCTATATGCGCATAACCGACATCACGCCCGTGAGCCAGGTCATCACCCCCGACGGCCAGACCGCCTGGGTGGGCCTGGGCAAAGCCAACCATGTGGCCGAAGTGGATGTGGCCAGCCGCAAGGTGCGCCGCACCGTGCTGGCGGGCAAACGCGCCTGGGGCCTGGCCCTCAGTGCCGATGCCTCGCGCCTGTACGTGGCCAACGGCCTGTCTGACGACATGACCACCATCGACACCGCCAGCGGCAAGGCCCTGAAAACCGTGCCCGCAGGCCGCGTGCCGCACAGCGTGCTGGTGCTGAAGTGATGCGGGCATTCCGAGCACCGCATCCGTCGGGCCGGGTGCGCAAACCGCTGGCTGCCCTGGCGCTGGCGGGTCTGGCCGCCTTGTGCGCAATGCAGGCCCAGGCCGCTACCTGGCAGGCGCTGCTGGTCACGGCCACCGACGACCCGCGCCACACCCGGCTGCGCCACGAAAAAGCCTACCCCGGCCACCCCAGCGGCCCGGTGCGCCCGGCGCTGGATGTGGCGCTGGAAGAAAGCCAGATGAACCTCGAATCCAGCGGCCACCAGCTCAGGCTGGATGCGCTGGATTGGGATGGCGCATCGGCCTCCGCGCTGGTGGCCGACATCAACCGCAAGGCCCCGCACTACCTGGTGCTGGACATGCCGCTGGCCCAGCAGCAGGCGCTGATGGCGCAGTTCAGCGCACTCAAGACCAAGCCCGTGGTGTTCAACGTGGCCG
>CAYJEC010000763.1:0-1913 GCA_964369025.1 uncultured Ideonella sp.
GAAGCTCGGGGCATCGCCATAGCGGGGCAGTGCAAGCGGCAGGCCCGCGGCATCCAGATAGGCGGGGTCGCTGATCCAACGTGTGACCACTTCACTGGCGAGGTTGCGCGGTCGTTCGTCGACGGACTCACTGTTGGGCGGGCTGCCAGAAAGCGTGCGGATGTCACGGCGGTGGACGCCAGACAGCAGGCTCAGGGCGGCGTCCGTTGACTTCTGTCCCGAGCCGCGCAGTTCTTCGCGGGCTGCCTCCAGGAACACCGATTTGAGCGAGGCCGCAAACGCCGGGTAAGCCACGCCGTGGCGAATCAACAGGCGCACCAAAGGTCTGAGCAGCCGCAGGGCGGCTGCCAGAACAATGGATGAGCGAGACGGTTCGCTGGTCATACAAATCTGGAGTGTTCGCAAATTTTGCCAGATTTGACGTTGACAGGGTCAATTTTGCGGAATAATATTCCTCAAAACAACAGCCCGCGTTTGCAAGTTGAGTCCATAACCGGCCCACCCAGAACGCCTGGTTGCCTCGATGCTGGGGTTCATCGTGGCAACCAGGCCTTCTGGTCGGTTGTCTCAGAGAGGGGGGCGGGGCAGGCACCCCGTCCCCCTCCGTATTTCCCTCCTCCCGCACCCGCTGCCGAGCCTGCCCGGCTATCCTTGGCCCATGGATTCCATCTGGCGGCAAAAGTCATTCATCCGTTTCTGGTGGGCCCGCATCACCGGGACCATCGCCAACCAGATGCTGATGCTGGCAGTCGGATGGCAGATGTACGACCTGACTGGCAGCGCGTGGGACCTGGGCCTCGTGGGGCTGTACCAGTTCGTGCCGGCGCTGGCCCTTTCACTTTGGGCTGGTCACACCGCAGACCGGCTCAACCGGCTTCGCATCGTCGCCTGTTGCATCGCGCTGCAGGGCGCGGTGGCCTGGCTGCTCATGATGGCTGGGCAGGGGCAATGGGCCTCGCGCGAGCTTCTCCTGGGCGTCTCGCTGGTACTGGGCGCGGTGCGCGCCTTTCACATGTCGGCTTCCCAGGCCCTGGTGCCTTCGCTGGTGCCTGCCGCCTTGCTGCCCAAGGCCATGGCTTTGGGGTCTTCAGGCATCCAGGTGGCCGTGATTGGCGGACCGGCGGTCGGAGGACTGCTCTTTACGGGCGGTGTGCAGGTAGTCTATGGGGCGGCGCTGGCGCTTCTGGTCGTGGCCTGTGCCGCCTGTCTGGCCATCGGGCACCGCCATGTTGCGCCGCCACCGGCCGATGTGACCCTGGATGTGTTGCTGGCTGGAGTCCGTTACGTCTGGCATCACCGGGTGTTGCTCGGGGCCATGTCGCTCGACCTGTTTGCGGTGCTGCTGGGAGGCGCTACCGCATTGCTGCCGATTTACGCCAGGGACATCCTGCACGTGGGGCCACAGGGGCTGGGCCTGCTCAGGGCGGCGCCTGCTGTAGGCGCCCTGATGATGGGGCTGGCGCTGACCCGCTGGCCGATGAACCGGCACGTTGGCAGGCGCCTGCTCTGGGCTGTGGCTGCCTTTGGGGCTTGCATGATCGTGTTCGGGCTGTCGACGTCCTTTTGGCTCACGCTGGTCGCGCTGGCTGCGTCTGGTGCGGCCGACACGGTGAGTGTGGTCATTCGCCAGACGCTCATGCAGCTGGAAACGCCCGAGGACATGCGGGGGCGTGTGGCGTCAGTGAACACGCTGTTCATTGGGGCCAGCAATCAGCTGGGGGAATTTGAATCAGGCATCACCGCGGCTGCCTGGGGGCCGGTGGCCTCGGTGGTGGTTGGCGGTGTCGGCACCATCGCTGTTGCCTTGACATGGCGCAGGCTATTTGCGGCGCTCGCCCGTCGCGATCATCTGTCACCGCCCGGGCCTTCCTGATGCCGAATTGCTATTGATTTGGTAGCGAGTTGCGCAGTAT
>CAYJEC010000764.1:0-1912 GCA_964369025.1 uncultured Ideonella sp.
CCCCGTGCACGGCCACGCCGGCGGGTTTGTCGACCACCATCAGGTGCTCGTCTTCGAAAAGCACCGGGAACTCGCGAGGGGGCACCGCCGCCTGGGTTTCCTCGCTGGGCGGCGGCGCGACGCGCACCGGCGGCAGGCGCACGATGTCGCCCACCTGCAAACGGGTGTCGGCGGCGGCCCGGCCCTTGTTCACCCGCACCTCGCCTGAGCGGATGATGCGGTAGACATGGGTCTTGGGCACCCCCTTCAACTCGCGCAGCAGGAAATTGTCCAGGCGCTGCCCAGCCGAGCCGTCGTCCACCGAGACCTGTCGCACTTGCGGGGTCGCCGCCGGGGGCGCGGCGGCGTGGCTTTTCGCCTTTATAATGGTCTGCGCCACGTTAGAGCCGTAAGTGCTTGATTTTCCAGAGTTTACCTGGGCACCACGGGTCCATCATGGCGGCGGGCGGCTGATTGCGCCCGCTTCAAGGTGATGCAACGCTTCCCCACGGTGCCGGAATGGCGGGTCCCAAAGTGACCCGGCGGCCGGCGCGAAGGAAGTGGCAGAGAAATATCGGATGTGCCGCCCCGCCCCGGTGGGGAATCCATCAAGGTTTTTGGCACGAGGCGCCCGCGTGACCCGCATGCGCCTCGACGCCAGCGACGAAAAGAAGAGCGCCGAACGCGCATGTTGCCCTCCCCCCATTTCAGCTCCATGACCCGATGCCCCGGCGATGTCTTGCCGGCGCGGCCTCGGGTCCGTGGTGCCTGGCCGTCGGCGGTTGCCGCCGGGCCTCGCCGGGGTTCGGGCAGCCGCCAACGCCACTTTCCACTCGCCGCACGCGCCAACGCTGTCGCAATCACCGCCCACCGCGGTTCGTGACAGTCCAGGGCGATTCCTTCTTCCGGCCTCGTTCCTTGTTTCTCGTGCATCTGTCGAGGTGAATGCCGGAGTCCCCCGGGGAAACCGATTCACCTCCAGGTTCGCGCCCGCCCATGACCGGCTGGCGCGTGACAAGGAGTGCACATGAAACGCATGCTGATCAACGCGACGCAGCCCGAAGAGCGGCGCCTCGCGATCGTCGACGGCCAGAAACTGCTTGATTTCGAGACCGAGATCGAGGGCCGCGAACAGCGCAAGGGCAACATCTACAAGGCCGTCGTGACCCGCGTCGAGCCGTCGCTCGAGGCTTGCTTCGTCGACTACGGTGAAGATCGCCACGGTTTCCTGCCGTTCAAGGAAATCTCGCGCACCTACTTCAAGGAGGGCGTGGGCGTTCGCGACGCGAAGATCTCCGACGTCATCTCCAACGGCCAGGAACTCCTGGTGCAGGTCGAGAAGGAAGAGCGCGGCAACAAGGGCGCGGCACTGACCACCTTCGTGTCGCTGGCCGGCCGCTACCTCGTGCTGATGCCCAACAACCCGCGCGGCGGCGGCGTCAGCCGGCGCATCGAGGGCGAGGACCGCGAAGAGCTGAAGGAAAACCTCGACCAGCTCGAATACCCCAAGGGCATGAGCCTGATCGCCCGCACCGCTGGCATCGGCCGCTCGGCACCCGAGTTGCAGTGGGATCTGAACTACATGCTCAAGCTGTGGGACGCCATCGACGGCGCCTCCAAGGGCGGCAAGGGCGCGTTCCTGATCTACCAGGAGTCGTCGCTGGTGATCCGCGCGATCCGCGACTACTTCACCTCCGATGTCGGCGAGATCCTGATCGACACCGACGACATCTACGATCAGGCGCAACAGTTCATGAACCACGTGATGCCGGAATCGGCGTCCCGGGTCAAGCGCTACCGCGATGACGCGCCGCTGTTCAGCCGCTTCCAGATCGAGCACCAGATCGAAACCGCGTTCTCGCGCACGGTGAATCTGCCGGCCGGCGGAGCGATCGTGATCGACCACACCGAAGCGCTGGTGTCGGTGGACGTG
>CAYJEC010000765.1:0-1910 GCA_964369025.1 uncultured Ideonella sp.
GGGGTCAGGGTTTCGGCGACGGCGTTCATGGGAGGTCCTTGCGTTTCAGAGAATTCAGGTCAGGCGTCGTTGGACGCCGCGAGCTTGAGGGTCGGTTTATCGGTTTCGGTGGCCCGGTGACGCAACTCACCATCGATGGTGGCGCCCTGGTGCATTTCAAGGGATTCGTAGCGGACATCGCCCACAATGCGCGCCTTGGGCTGGATCTCCAGCAACTCAGAGGAGTGCACCGGGCCCACCACCTCTCCGTTGATGATGACATGCCCTGCCATCACCTTGCCGTGAACCCGGGCATTTTCGCTGACCACCAGGAGGCTGGGCTTGTCACCCACGGCCACCACGTCGCCATGCACCTCGCCGTCGATGCGCAAGCCATCAGCGAAACGCAACTCGCCGCGAACAGCCGTGCCTTCGCCGATCAGGCTGCGGATCGGGGGTTGCTTCTTGAACTTGAACCACATGATCTTGACCCTTCGCATTCCCCAAAACTGGCGGCTCACAGTTTGGCCATGTGCGTGGCCCGCACTGCGCCCGAGCCGTCTAGCACCCTGACCTGAACTGTTTTTACCATGGCCTGCTGGGGGTGGTCGATGCGGCCTTCCACCCGGGCGTACTGCTTGATCAGCAATTTGGCCGCGCCGTCCGCCACCACCAGGCTCCAGGGTTTGCCGTCCAGCAGGCCACCCAGAGTGAACTCGCAGCGCCCTTCGAACGGGCCCGTGGTCTTGCCGTTCTGCATCACCAGCAACTGGTAACGCAACTGCCCGGGGGCCAAGGCTTCGGCCTGAAAACCCCGCACCAACAGGCCCTCGGCTGCGCCAGCCACCGGCAGCAGGCGCTCGAAGAAGCCCAGATCCGCCTTCAGGGCCAGATTGTCCGCCTCCGCCTGCTTCAGTTGGCTGGCCAGGCGCTCCTGCGCAGCCTTCTCGGCCTTCAGGAGGCTGTCGGCCGCGTTGGCGACCGACTGGGCCCGCTCGCGCTCGTCGCGCAGCGTGGTCAGCTCAGCGCGGAGTTGGGCGAGTTCCTCCTTGGATCCGCGATCCAGGCCCGCGATGTCCTTGCCGAACTCGAAAGCCCACATCGCGATCGCCGCCGAGAAGCCGAACACCACCGCCACCACCGCCCAGCGCAAGGGCCACGGCAGGTAGCTGCGAACAATCATGCGCGGAGCGCTGATCGACAGGCGGCGACGGATGAGTTTCCAGCGCATGGCGGATTCTGGCGCTTCAAAGGCACGAAAGGCCGCTTGAGCGGCCTTTCGAATTGCAACGATCGAAAGTCGTTGGCGAGCGGTATCAGCGCTTGCTGAACTGCTTGCGGCGACGCGCGCCGTGCAGGCCGACCTTCTTGCGCTCGACTTCACGCGCATCACGCGTCACGAAGCCGGCTTGGCTCAGGTCGGGCTTGAGCGCTGCGTCGTAGTCGATCAACGCACGGGTGATGCCGTGGCGAACCGCGCCGGCCTGGCCGGACTCGCCGCCACCTTGCACGTTGACCTTGATGTCGAAGGCCTCGCCATTGCCCGTCAGCAGCAGAGGCTGCTTGACGATCATGATCGAGGTCTGGCGGCCGAAGTACTCGTCGACGGTCTTGCCGTTCACGAGAATCTGGCCGGTGCCCTTCTTCATGAAGACACGGGCGACCGACGACTTGCGACGGCCGGTGCCATAGTTCCAATTACCGATCATCACCGCTCCTTAGATTTCCAGCGCCTTGGGCTGCTGGGCGGCGTGCGGGTGCGTATCGCCCGCATACACCTTCAGCTTCTTGATCATGGCGTAGCCAAGCGGGCCCTTGGGCAGCATGCCCTTGACGGCCTTTTCCAGGGCGCGCCCCGGGTGCTTGGCTTGCATGTCCTTGAACTTGGTGCCGTAGATGCCGCCCGGGAAGCCGGAGTGGCGGTAGTACAC
>CAYJEC010000766.1:0-1909 GCA_964369025.1 uncultured Ideonella sp.
GGCGCCCATCCGCCGGTGGCCATGGTGTTCTGGTCGTTCCGCGTCATGGTCGGCGTGGGCATGCTGATGCTGGCCGTCAGCTGGGCCGGCTGGTGGTGGTGCCGGCGTTGCGGCTGGCAGCCCGAACGCCTGCCCCGGCAGCTGCTGTGGGTGCTGGCCGGGATGACGTTCTCTGGCTGGGTCGCCACCGTCGCCGGCTGGTACGTCACCGAGATCGGCCGCCAGCCGTATGTCGTCTTCGGCCTGCTGCGCACCGCCGACGTCGCGTCGACCGTTGCCGCGCCGATGATCGCGCTGACCTTGGCGCTGTACGTCACCGTCTACCTCGCGCTGCTCGTCGCCTACGTGGCAGTGTTGAAGTACATGGCCGAGAAGCCGGAGGACGTGACCCAGACCGACGCGCTGGAGCGCGCCCAGGGCCGGGCGGCCGAAGCGCTGATCGAAGGAGGTCGTTCATGACCTTCGACGAGGCGCTGCCAGTCATCTTCATGGTGCTGATGGGCATCTCGATGCTTGTCTACGTGATCAGCGACGGTTATGACCTGGGCGTGGGCATGCTGATGCACCGGGCCACGCCCGCCGAGAAGGACGTGATGATCGCGTCGATCGGCCCCTTCTGGGATGCCAACGAGACCTGGCTGGTGCTCGGCGTCGGCATCCTGCTGGTGGCTTTCCCGAAGGCCCACGGCCTGGTGCTGACCGAGCTGTACCTGCCGGTCATGCTGATGCTGATCGGGCTGATCCTGCGTGGCGTGGCATTCGACTTCCGCGTCAAGGCCAAGGCCGCGCGCAAGCCGATGTGGGACCGGTTGTTCTTTGCCGGATCGACGCTCGCCTCGGCGACGCAGGGCTGGATGCTCGGGCGCTACATCAGCGGCTTCGGCGAAGGCTGGAACTACCCACTGTTCGCAGCGGCCATCGCCGTGGCGCTGCCGATGGCCTACGTGCTGCTCGGTGCCAGCTGGCTCATCATGAAGACGGACGGTGAGCTGCAGGAGCGCGCCGTGCGTTGGGCGCGAATCGCCTGGGCACCGATGTGTGGCGGGCTGGCGCTGATCTCGATGGCCACACCTTGGATCAGCGAGACGGTGCGCATGCGGTGGTTCGAACTGCCCTCGATCATCGCGCTGTCTGCGATTCCACTGATGACGGTCATCCTACTCGTGGCGGTGCGTGCGCTGCTGGGCACGCCCATCGTGCGTGGGCCCTTTGCCTGGCTGCCGTTCACGCTGCTGATCGTGGTGTTCGTCCTCGGCTTCCTGGGCCTTGCCTACAGCCTCTACCCCTACGTCGTGATCGACCGGCTGACCATCTGGCAGGCCGCGAGCAGTCCCGCGGCGCTCAAGGTGATCCTGGTCGGCGTGTGTATCTCGCTGCCGGCGATCGCGATCTACACCGCGTTCTCGTACCGGGTTTTCCGCGGCAAGGCGACGGATCTGCGCTACGCCTGAGCGGCAGCCCACAGAAAGCCCCGATTGACAAGCAAATGTTCATTGGAGAGACTTTGCCAGGCTGGTCAGACCAAACTGGCCGGTCATGAGCGGCTGACCGCTGACCGTGGCTGACACCCGGCAAGGCCACTCGAGCAATCGACGTTCGATCGACGACAAAACCCAGAGGAGACCGCCATGGTCTGGCAGCAGAACTACGACCCCTTCAACAACATCATCCTGTCGTGCCTGGTCGCGTCCATCCCGATCATCATCATGATGGTCCTGCTGGGCTTCTGGCACATGAGGGCGCACTACGCGGCAGGCATCGGGCTGATAGCAGCGCTGCTGATCTCGATCTTCGTGTTCGGCATGCCGGCGAAGGTCGCCGGGCTGGCAGCAGGCTACGGGGCGGCATTCGGCCTGCTGCCGATCGGCTGGATCGTGCTCAACATCATCTTCCTGCACCAGCTGACCGA
>CAYJEC010000767.1:0-1902 GCA_964369025.1 uncultured Ideonella sp.
ATGTCACGCGATTCGCCTTCCAGGCTGTCGCCCAGGATGTGGGCGTTCAGGCCGGCGGCGCGGGCCACCCGGGCGGCCGCCTCCAGGGCGGTCTGCGGCGCGGTGATCATGCGGGTCTCGGCGCGGGCCAGGCGCGGGTCGCCCGGCTTCAGGGTCTCGCCCTGCGGGCTGACAAGCAAGTTGCGCACCGCCTGCGGCACGGAGATGCGGTAGCGCTCGATGATGGCCAGCGCTTCGGCGCAGGTGGTGGGGTCTGCCACCGTGGGGCCGGAGGCGATGTCCTGCGGGGCGTCGCCCGGCACATCCGAAATCAGCAGCGTGACCAGCTTGGCAGGGTGGCAGGCGGCGGCCAGGCGCCCGCCCTTCAGCGACGATAGGTGCCGCCGCACGCAGTTCATCTCGGAGATGGTGGCCCCACTCGTCAGCAGCGCGCTGTTGATGGCCTGTTTGTCGGCCAGTGTCAGCCCCGGGCCAGGTGCCACCAGCAGCGAGGAGCCGCCGCCGGAGATGAGCGCGATCACCAGATCGTCTTCGGTCAGGCCTGAGACGAAGGTGCGCATGCGCTCGGAGGCCTGCAGGCCGGCGGCGTCGGGCACGGGGTGCGCGGCCTGCACGATCTCGATGCGGCCGCAGGGCACCTCGTAGCCGTAGCGCGTGACCACCAGGCCCTCGAGCGGGCCGTCCCAATGGTCCTCCAGCGCCCGGGCCATCGCGGCCGACGCCTTGCCGGCCCCGATCACCAGCGTGCGGCCCTTGGGCCGGGCGGGCAGGTGCTCGGGCAGGCAAAGCGCGGGCTGCGCCGCCGCGATGGCGGCGTCGAACATGGCCCGCAACAGGGTGAGGCGGTCGTTCATCGCGGCGCACCTCGGCGAACTGGCGGTTCGACCTTCGCAGCGACGATCTTGTTGGCCACAATGGTGTTTTGGCAGAGGCCGCTGCCGCCACCCCGCTTGAGGATCCTGCCTGCCTGCGCCAACTGCGTGCGGACAGCCCCGAACACCGCCTTGCCGCCACTACACATGGTGGTTGGCAGAACGGACATGGTGCGTGCCTGATCTCCTGAAACGAGGTCATCACGGCAGAGCGCCGTGGTGAAGACGATCTCTGAGCGTCGAGGCAGCGCGGGGGACGACCGCCCAGGGGCATTCAGAGCGAACGGCGCGGTGCCGGCCGCCGCGCCCGCATGCGTGCCTGTGTCGTGCAAGGTCATGGCTCCGATGCCACCGCAAATGCAGTGTCCGCGCTGAAAGGAACGCTGGGCATGCTGCATTCTATTGAGCGCCGCAGCCGTTCCGCTTTGGGTCAGGCCAACCATTGCGCCAAGCTGGTTCGGGAGCGGCATGTCGTTTGCTCCAGCTGTCGGCAGCGCTACCAACCTCCGCCGCCGAAACCTCGGGTTTGCACGCGCCCCCTGGGGCGCGGCCGAGGTGTCGAATACCGACGGCCTTCAACCGACTCGACAAGTGAACCGACCCATGAGTACCGAGATGTCACGCGATGAATCCAGCCAACCCCTGCCGAAGGATGTCGCCACACGGCTGGCCTATTGGCACGGTCTGTGGAACCGCTCTGCGTCGTACCACTACTTCTTCGGTGTGATCTCCGTCGCCGCGTCGGTGATCAGCACCTCACTGGACGGCCCGCCAGCCAAGGTCTTCTCGATCATCGCCGCCATCTCGGCCGCGCTCATCGGCTTCATGCACCCCGAGCGGCGCTACATGAAATTCGTGCGGGCCTGGCGCGTGCTGGACGTGGCCGCCATGCGCTACCAGCATGGCCTGATCGACAAGGCCAAGCTGATCGACGCGCTCGAACATGGCGAGAACCTGATCGGCGAGTTCGAGGACCGCTACGCCGCTGCGCAGGCCGAGAAGAAAGACCCGGCGAAGGACCCGGAGGCAG
>CAYJEC010000768.1:0-1900 GCA_964369025.1 uncultured Ideonella sp.
GTTCAGGCGGGTGCGGTGTCGCGCATCAACACCTCGCCACGCAGCGAGTGGGGCAAGGCGTCCGTGATGGTCACGTCGACCAACTGGCCCACCAGCCTTGCCGGGCCTGCAAAATTGACGATGCGGTTGCACTCGGTGCGCCCCATCAACTCTGCGGCGCTCTTGCGGGAGGGGCCTTCGACCAGAATGCGCTGGACCTTGCCGACGAGTTCACCGCTGTAGCGCCGCACGTTGTCTTCCAGCCGCGCCTGCAGCGCCTGAAGGCGGCGCAATTTCACCTCGTGCGGTGTGTCGTCGGCCAGGTTGGCAGCCGGCGTGCCGGGGCGGGCGCTGTAGATGAAGCTGAACGAGGCGTCGAACTCGACATCGTCAATCAGCTTCATCAGCTTGGCGAAATCGTCGTCCGTCTCGCCCGGGAAGCCAACGATGAAATCGGTGGACAGGCGAATGTCCGGCCGCACGGCGCGCAGCTTGCGTATCGTGCTCTTGTACTCCAGCGTGGTGTAGCCGCGCTTCATCGCCATCAGGATTCTGTCTGAGCCATGCTGCACCGGCAGGTGCAGGTGGTTCACCAACTGCGGCAGCTTGGCATAGGCGTCGATCAGGCGCTGGGTGAACTCGTTCGGGTGGCTCGTGGTGTAGCGGATGCGGGCGATGCCGGGGATCGCGGCCACATAGTCCAGCAGCAGGGCGAAATCGGCGATCTCGCTCGTGCCGCCCATGGTGCCGCGGTAGGCATTGACGTTCTGGCCCAGCAACGTCACCTCCTTCACGCCCTGGTCTGCCAGGCCGGCGATCTCGGTCAGCACGTCCTCGAAGGGGCGCGAGACCTCCTCGCCTCGGGTGTACGGCACCACGCAATAGGTGCAGTACTTGGAGCAGCCTTCCATGATCGAGACAAAGGCCGATGCCCCATCAACCTTGGTGGGCGGCAGGTGGTCGAACTTTTCGATCTCGGGGAAGCTGATGTCCACCTGCGGGCTGCGCTGAGCGTGGCGCTGGGCGATCATCTGCGGCAGGCGGTGCAGGGTCTGCGGGCCGAACACCAGATCCACGTAGGGGGCACGCTCGATGATGGCGGCACCCTCTTGGCTGGCCACGCAACCGCCAACGCCGATCAGAACGCCCTTTTTCTTCAGGTGCTTGACACGGCCCAGGTCCGAAAACACCTTCTCGGCCGCCTTCTCGCGCACCGAGCAGGTGTTGAACAGCACCAGGTCGGCCTGCTCCACGTCGTTGGTCGGTTCGTAGCCTTCGGCCGCGCGCAGCACGTCGGCCATCTTGTCCGAGTCGTACTCGTTCATCTGGCAGCCGAAGGTGCGGATGAAGACCTTTTTCGTCGTCATGTCAGCGCTCCCCGGCGGTTCAGGGCTTGGCCCAGACCTGGGCGGCCTGGTCGAAGCTCCAAGTCTGCGACTCCTGCAGTGTGCGCGGCCAGGGCTGCCGGGCGATCTCGGCGGGCGCCAGGATCCACACCTCCTGCACCATGCCCATGGAGGTCAGCGTGAAGTTCACGATGAATTTCTTGCCGACCAGCTCGCCATGCATCGGCTGCATGTTGACTGCGTCGCGCACGCGTGCACCTGGCGACAGCCGTGCCGCCTGGCCATTCAGCACGAGTTCGGGGTAGGACGAGAAGGCGATCTCGCCGCGCAGCGCATGACGCGGGAACAGGCGCATGGTCTGTGCCTGCGCCAGCGCAGGCAACAGGACGAGAGCCATTGCAGGGAGCAGGCGCAACACCGCACGGCGTGCGGGGCACTTCATGGCACAGCGGTTCATGGTGTGGATCCAGGGGCTGTGAAATGATTCGGCCCGAGGGGTGAGCTCGGGCCGGACGGGGTATCTTGGTGGCGCTTCAGGGATTCGAACCCCGGACCTGCGGATTATGATTCCGTCG
>CAYJEC010000769.1:0-1900 GCA_964369025.1 uncultured Ideonella sp.
GGTCGACGGCGTCGAGCAGTTGGCTCATCAGGTCGAAGGCCTTGTCGCGCGGCAGGTCGCGCGCGCCTTCCTTGCCGCGACCGATCTCGCGCAGATACGGGGCAATGCTCATGACCGGATTGTCAGGCCGCGACGGGAAACGTGGCCTTGACGAGTTGCCGCAGGGCTGGCAAGCAGGATCCGCATTGGGTGCCGCACTTGAGGGCCGACTGGCATCGCGCCAGGCGTTCGTCAGCGCTACCAGTCGAGCGGTCCAACTCGCCACGGATGGCGGCCTCATCGACATTGAAGCAGGTGCAGACCTGTGGGCTGCGCGGTGCCACGTTCCTCTGCGCCAACGCTGCCGGGGCGAGCAGGTTCCTGCCCGGGCCGGGCAGGGTCTGGTCGGCTTCGAGCAAGGAACGCAGCCATGCCTCGCCGCTCGCGTCCCCGGCAACCCAGAAGCCTTGCAGGCGCTCGGCGCCGTCGGCATCCCGGCTGACGCGCAGTGCACGCTGCTGGCCTCGGCGGGCGTCCTGGTAGGCCAGCACGCCAGGGCAGCCCAAACCGAATGCGGTTTGCAGGCTCGTCAGGAAACCGGCCTCCGGTGGCTCCAAGGCACCGGCACGCAGCATCAGGCCCAGGCGGCCGGCTGGATCGGGCTCTCGGCCGAAAGGCACCAGGCTGGCGTAGCCGAAACGGGCCAGGGCAGGCCTCATTTGTTCGCGCAGCGCCAGCGCCGAGTCCGCCGGCAACCAGGCCATTGCCGTCAGGCGCCACGGTAGGTTGATCTTGTCAAGCGCCACCGCAGCGTGCTTGAGCTCGGGCTGCCGTGACTGTGGGCAGAAGTGCGGCGATGTCAGTGCGTTCACGCCGGTCAATGTTCGGCCGTCATCGCCTTGCCCGCTGAGCACCTCCTCACCCCAGTGCATGGCGATGAAGGCCTGGGTTGGAGCCAACGTGGATGTGCCGCGTGCCGGCAGAACCACCTGCCCGCGGCGTGACCGCACACGGAGCAGGTCGCCTTCGGCGATCTTGAGCCGCTCCATGTCCTGGGGGTGCAACTCCACGCAAGGCAGGCCCTCGTGGCCGTACAGCCGTCCCAGCGTGCCGGTGCGGCTCATGCCGTGCCACTGGTCGCGCAGCCGGCCTGTGTTCAGGCTGAAGGGGTAGCGAGCGTCGCGGGGCTCGGCCAGCGCCGCAAAGGGCACATCGGCGAACTTCGCCCGGCCATCCTCGGTAGGGAACACGCCGTCTTCGTAGAGGCGGGCACGGCCCTGGGTTGCCCCCTCGGGCAGCGGCCATTGCTGAGGCCCCTCTTCTTCCAGCATCGCGTAACTCAGGCCCGTGATGTCCAGGTCGCGGCCTCGGGTGGATTCACGGTGCTCCAGCCAGACCGATTCGGGGGATGTGTAGTCGAACAGCGCCGCGCGCTCGGGTGCGATGCGGGCGGCCAGCCGCTTTGCCAAGTCGGATGCGATGGCCCAATCATGCCTTGCCTGCCCGGCTGGCGGAACGGCCGGCCGCACGCGGCTGATGCGGCGCTCGCTGTTGGTAACGGTGCCGTCCTTCTCGCCCCAGGTGGTGGCGGGCAGCAGCAGATCGGCGTAGGCGCAGGTAGCGGTGGTGGCAAACGCTTCCTGCACCACCACGAACTCGGCGCGCTCCAGTGCGCGGCGCACCATGGTCTGGTCCGGCAGCGACTGGGCCGGGTTGGTGCAGGCGATCCACAGTGCCTTGATTTCGCCTTTGGCGGCGGCCTGAAACATCTCCACCGCGGTCTTGCCCGCTGCGGCCGGCACATCCGGCACGCCCCACAGGCGTGCCACCTCGGCGCGGTGGGCGGGATTGGCCAGGTCGCGATGTGCGCTCAGCAGGTTGGCCAGGCCGCCGACCTCGCGCCCGCCCATGGCGTTGGGCT
>CAYJEC010000770.1:0-1900 GCA_964369025.1 uncultured Ideonella sp.
TTGCCCAGCTGAAGGACGGCCATGCGCATCGTTCTCGCCTCCAACAACGCGAAGAAGCTGGGCGAACTGGGCGGGTTGTTTGCGCCGCTGCGGCTGGAGTTGGTCACCCAGGGCTCCCTGGGCGTGAGCGAGGCGGAGGAACCTCACCTCACGTTCATCGAGAACGCGCTGGCCAAGGCGCGCCATGCAGCGCAAGCCACGGGCCTGCCCGCCCTGGCCGATGATTCCGGCCTGTGTGTGGATGCGCTGGGCGGCGCGCCAGGCGTGCAATCGGCGGTGTACGCGCCTTTCAAGCCCGACCCCGGGCAGGACCGTGAGGCCCAACGTCGTGCCCAGGACGAGGCCAACAACGCGCTGCTCCTGCAGCGCCTGGCTGGTGTGGCCGACAGGCGCGCCAGCTTCGTCTGCGCACTGGTTGCAGCGCGCGCTGCAGGCGACCCGGAGCCGCTGATCGCATTTGGCCGCTGGGGGGGCAGCATCCTGGCCGAGCCGCATGGTGAGGGCGGCTTCGGGTACGACCCATTGATGTTCATCCCGGCCTTGGGCTCCACAGTCGCTGCCTTGCCCGCCGCCACCAAGAGCGCGCACAGCCACCGGGCCATCGCCGCCGCGCACCTGCTGGGCCTGATGCGCAGCGCCTGGCATTTGGGATGAACACCGTCGACCACTACCTGCGGCCCGGCACCCTGCAACTTGGTGCGCCGCCGCCGCTGTCGGTCTACATCCACCTGCCGTGGTGCCTGAGGAAGTGCCCGTATTGCGATTTCAACTCGCATGAGCTGAACCCCAAGGATCCGTCGGCGCCCTTGCCCGAGGCCCGGTATCTCGATGCGCTGCGTGCCGATCTCGAGGCCAGCCTGCCACTGGTCTGGGGCCGCACGGTGCAGACAGTGTTCATTGGCGGCGGCACGCCCAGCCTGTTCTCACCGGCAGGCATCGAGCGCCTGCTGTCCGATCTGCGCCTGCTTCTGCCGATGGCGCCGGGCTGCGAAATCACCCTGGAGGCCAACCCGGGCACCTTCGAGCGTGAGCGATTCCGCGCCTTTCGCGCGGCGGGCGTCACGCGGCTGTCGATCGGTGTGCAGAGCTTCGACGATGCCAAGCTCCTGGCCTTGGGCCGGGTGCACGACAGGGCGCAGGCTATCGCGGCGGTCGAGGAAGCGGCAAACAGCTTCGACACCTTCAACCTCGACCTGATGTATGCCTTGCCCGGGCAGACGCTGGGCGAGCTCGAGGCCGACCTGCGCATGGCGCTGCGTTTCCAGCCCCCGCACCTGTCGCTCTATCACCTGACGCTGGAGCCCAACACCGCGTTCGCCCGCCGGCCGCCGGTGCTGCCGGATGAAGACACTGGCGCGATGATGCTGGACCGCCTGATCGAACGGGCCGGTGAAGCGGGGCTTGAGCGCTACGAGGTCTCAGCCTTTGCCCGGCCCGGCCACCGCTGCGCGCACAACCTGAACTACTGGCAGTTCGGCGACTACCTCGGACTGGGTGCCGGCGCACACGGCAAGCTCAGCTTCCCGCACCGCGTGCTGCGCACCGTGAAGTGGCGCGAGCCGGCCCGCTACATGGCCGAGGCCCTGGCCGGCAACGCAGCGTCCAACCAGGACGAGGTGGCGCGCAAGGCGCTGCCCTTCGAGTTCATGCTGAACGCGCTGCGCCTGCGGGAAGGATTCGAACTGCCGCTGTTCACGGAGCGGACCGGCCTGCCACCTTCGGCGATTGCCGCTGGGCTCGCCAAGGCCCGAGAGAAGGGCCTGCTCGACAAGGCAGAAGGGCCGCAGGTGCGGCCCTCGGACAAGGGTTTTGACTTCCTCAGCGACCTGCAGGAAATCTTCTTGTAGTCAAACCCGATGCAACAGGGCGCCGTGGATCTGGCGCAGCTTGTCCATCAGGT
>CAYJEC010000771.1:0-1898 GCA_964369025.1 uncultured Ideonella sp.
GAGCTGGGGTTGGTAGTGCAGCAGCAGTTCGTCCTTTTCTGCGGCGCGGCGCAGGGCAGCCTCCAACTGGAGCTGTCGCACTGAGCGTTGCTGCATGCCCGCCGTGAAGAACTGGTACGTGCCGCGACCCTCGAGCTTGGCGCGGTACATCGCGGTGTCTGCGCTGCGGGTCAGGGCGTCCACGCTGTCGCCGTCGGCCGGGTACATCGCGATGCCGACGGACAGCGTGAGGCTCAGTTCGTTATCCATCACCATGCACGGCTGTGCGACGCGCTCCAGCAGCTTGGCAGCCACCTGGGCGGCCCCCTCGGCCTCGGTGTGCGGCAGCAGCACCGCGAACTCGTCCCCGCCGATGCGCGCCACCATGTCGGTGTCGCGCAGGTTGTCACGCATGCGGTGCGCCATCTCCAGGAGCACGCCGTCACCGGTGCGGTGGCCGAAGTTGTCGTTGATGTGGCGGAACTGGTTCAGATCAATGAACAGCAGCGCCAGGGTGTCCACCTGCTGGTGAGCGGCCGCAATGGCGATTTGCAGGCGGTCTTCCAGCAAGTGCCGGTTGGGCAGTTCAGTCAAAGCGTCGAAGTGCGCCTGTTTGAGAAGCTTCTGCTCGGCATCCTTTGACCGCGTGATGTCGTTGATGATGCCGATCAGGTGGCTGATCCGGCCGCCAGCATCGCGCCGGACAGTCAGCGAGACCCAGGCGGTGTAGGCCTGGCCGGTTTTCCTCTGGCCGCGCAACTCGCCCTGCCAATGGCCTTGGCGCAAGACCGCACGCCGGATCCTGTGAGGCGTCTGCACATCGTCGATTGTTGCGGCAAGTATCGCGGGTGATTGGCCGATGACGTCGCCGGCCTGATACCCGGTGATCATGCTGAATGCGCGGTTGATCGAAACGACTACGCCTCTCGCGTCGGCGATCAAGATGCCCTCGCGGGCTTGCTCGAACACCGCGGTGGCCAGACGCATCTTGTCTTCGCCCAGCTTGCGAAGCGTGATATCCCGAGCCTCGAGGAGCAGGTGGTCGACAGGCCCATCCGGTGCTCGCCGGACGGGCCGGATGGAGAGGTCCAGATGGCGCTTGGCGCCAGACGCGGATATCACCTCCAGTTCGGTATGTTGCGGTGTGCCCTCTGCGGCTCGTGTGACGGTTTCGCGAAGTTGGGTGACGCAGGCTTCACCCGATATCCAGGCGGGGAGGGACCACAGCCGCGGCTGCGTCGTCTGGCCGGGCTCGGGCGAGCCCATCCATTCTGAAGCCGCCCGGTTGAGCCTCAGCACGGTGCCGTCCGAGGACAACAACCCCATCATCTGGGCGCTGTTCTCGGTCATGGCGCGGCTCAGACGTTCATCCGAGGACAGCCGGCGGGTGCGTAACCAGACCGCGCAGACGAGCGCGAGCAGGCCACTCGACAACACCCCCAGCCACCAGGACGGCAGCTCGGGAGCGGGTGGCACCGTGGTGCTTGCCGGGCCCAGGTTTCCAGCGCTCGCACCGCCCACCCAGGCGCAGCCAAGCGCAAGCGCACTGACGCCCGGCCAGACCCAGCGGGTTGCGGCAGGCTCGGGCGCCCGGGCAGGCGCAGCGGGGCGGTCAGCAGAGTTCAAGGTGGAGGCCCACAAGGCCATTGCTGCGATGTCAACACTGTCGCCTCGATCCGGGGAGCCTGGTGGCCGGATGCGCCACCGAAAAGAGGCCCATTTCGTTGCGGCGAATCATTTCGGCCCGGGCCTCATGGCCCGCCGATAAAATCGACCGCAATCCCTCAGCTCGGCGCATCCACGATTCATGTCCGGCAGTACCTTCGGCACCTTGTTCGCTGTTACCAATTTCGGCGAGAGCCACGGCCCGGCCATTGGCTGCGTGATCGACGGCTGCCCGCCCGGCATGGCGTTGACCG
>CAYJEC010000772.1:0-1895 GCA_964369025.1 uncultured Ideonella sp.
GGGAACTTCTTCAGCGCCGAGACCACGGCCTTGATCACGAACGCGAGCATCGTGACCTTCACGCCCGACTTCTCGTTCTCCTTGTTGGTGGAGACGCGGAACGCTTCGAGCTCGGTGATGTCGACTTCGTCGTTGTTGGTGACGTGCGGGATCATCACCCAGTTGCGGTGCAGGTTGGCGCCGCTGATCTTCTTGATGCGCGAGAGGTCCTTGCGCTCGACCGGGCCGAACTTGGCGAAATCAACCTGCGGCCAGGGCAGCAGGCCAGGGAAGGCACCACCGGCAGCCGTCGAGGCGGCCGGCGCCTTGGCCTTCTGGGCCGCGGTCTGCACCGCGCCGGACATCACGCCCTTGACGAACCCTTGAACGTCGTCCTGCGTGATGCGGCCCTTGGGGCCAGAGCCCTTGACCTCGCCCAGCGGCACGCCGAGTTCACGTGCCAGTTTGCGGATCGACGGAGACGCATGCGGCAGGCTGGGTTTGACCGCGGTCGGCTCGTGTGCGGGCAGCGCCGCAGTGGGCGCGAGTCGCTCCACTGGCGCACTGGTCAGAGCGCCCGGGGCATGACTGGCTGCGGTCACGGTCTGTGCAGGCGCAGCAACCGGCGCCGGGCTGGCGGCGCCCACGCCCTCGACCACCGCGATCAGGCTTCCTTGGTTGATCTTGTCACCCAGCGCGACCTTCAACTCCTTGACCACGCCCGCATGCGACGACGGAATCTCCATCGATGCCTTGTCGGATTCGACCGTGATGAGGCTCTGTTCGGCCTTGACGGTGTCGCCGACCTTGACCAGCACCTCGATCACCGCGACATCCTTGAAGTCGCCAATGTCGGGGACGATGATGTCGATGCGGCCAGGAGCCGAGGGCGCAGCGGCGGCTGGCGCGGCGGCAGTTGCCGGGGCAGCAGCGGGAGCAACTGGGGCTGGTGCTGCCGCTGGCGCGGCAGCAGCTTCGCCTGCCACCTCCAGCATCAGCAGCAGGCTGCCTTCGCTGACCTTGTCGCCCAGCGCCACCTTCAGTTCCTTGACCACGCCACTGTGGGACGAGGGGATCTCCATCGAGGCCTTGTCGCTTTCGACGGTGATCAGGCTCTGCTCGGCCTTGACCGTGTCGCCAGGCTTGACCAGCAACTCGATGATCGCCACATCCTTGAAGTCCCCGATGTCGGGGACCTTGACTTCAACCAATGCCATGTTGTGTGTCTCCGTGCCCGATTCACGCGTAAAGCGGGTTGATCTTGTCGGCCTTGATGCCGTACTTGGCAATCGCCTCGGCCACCTTGGCGACCGGTACGCTGCCTTCGTCGGCCAGGGCCTTCAACGAGGCGACGACGATGTAGTGCCGGTTGACCTCGAAGTGCTCGCGCAGCTTGGAGCGAAAGTCGCTGCGGCCGAAGCCGTCGGTACCGAGCACCTTGTAGGTGCGGCCCTTGGGCATGAAGGCGCGGATCTGCTCGGCGTAGTTCTTCATGTAGTCGGTCGATGCAATCACCGGCCCGGCGTGCGGGTTCAGTTGCTCGGCCACGAAAGGCACGCGCGGTGCTGAGGTCGGGTGGAGCAGGTTCCAGCGCTCGCAGTCCTGGCCGTCGCGGGCCAGTTCGTTGAAGCTCGGGCAGCTCCACACATTGGCGGCCACACCCCAGTCGGCTTCAAGCAGCTTCTTGGCCGCCATCGACTCGCGCAAGATGGTGCCCGAGCCGAGCAGGTTGACGCGCGGCGTCTTCTTCGCCCCCTCTTCGAGGAGGTACATGCCCTTGATGATCTGCGCCTCGGTGCCGGCCTTCAGGCCCGGCATCGGGTAGTTCTCGTTCAGCAGGGTGATGTAGTAATAGACGTTCTCCTGCTTCTCGACCATGCGCTTCAGACCGTCGTGCATGATCACGCCCACTTCGT
>CAYJEC010000773.1:0-1891 GCA_964369025.1 uncultured Ideonella sp.
CGTGCCACCGGCACCAGCGTCGAGGTGCGCGAGCTGTTCTTCAGCACCCCCGCGCGCCGCAAGTTCCTGAAGAGCGAGGCCACCGAGCTGGCCCACGCCACCGAGGCGGTGCGCCGCCACGCGCTGGCCCGGCCGGATGTGGGTTTCGCGATCTGGCACGAGGGCAAGCTGGTCGAGCAGTGGCGCCGCGCCACCCACGAGCAGCGCATGGCCGACGTGCTGGGGCCCGAGTTCGTGGCAGACAGCCGCGCGGTGGAGCAGGTGGCCGGCCCGATGCGTGTGCTCGGCCGCGCCGGCCTGCCCGAGGCCTCGCGCGCCCGGCCCGACCACCAGTACGCCTACGTCAATGGCCGTTTCGTGAAGGACAAGCTGGTGGCCCATGCGCTGCGCAGCGCCTACGAAGACGTTCTGCATGGCCAGCGCCAGCCCGCCTACGTGCTGTTCATCGACATCGATCCGACCCGCGTCGACGTCAACGTGCACCCGACCAAGATCGAGGTGCGCTTCCGCGAATCGGGCGAGGTCTACCAGGCGGTGCGGCGCGCGGTCCAGGGCGTGCTGGCGGCCACCGCCGGCAGCACCCAGGGGCGTGCCACCGAGCCGGTGGGTGCAACCCCTGCGTCCACATCGGCCTTGCCCTACACCGTGCCGGCCGCCGTGCCCTTTGGGGCGCAGCAGCAGCGCCTGGGCCTTGCTGATCTGGGCACGTTGTATGCCCGAGAGGCGCCGGCCCCCTGGGTGGCGCGACCAGCGGGAGACCCGCCTGGCGAGGCGCCTTCACCCGCCGAGGCAGCGCCCACCGATTGGCCGCTGGGCCGCGCGCTGGCCCAGGTGGCCGGCGTCTATGTGCTGGCGGAAAACGCGCAGGGCCTGGTGGTGGTCGACATGCATGCAGCCCACGAGCGCATCGTCTACGAGCGGCTGAAGGCTGCGGCAGACCGGGCCCCGTTGGCTGCGCAGCCGCTGCTGATCCCCTCACCGTTTGCCGCCACGCGTGAAGAGGTGGCGGTGGCCGAGGCGCGCGCGGCCGACCTGTCGGCACTCGGGTTGGACATCAGCCCGCTGGGCCCGGCTACGCTGGCCGTGCGCAGCCGCCCTGCCGCCCTGCCCGACGCCGATCCGGTGGCCCTGGCCCGCTCGGTGCTGGCCGAACTCTCCGAGCTCGACGAGGCCGACGCCGGCCGCCTGATCGCCCGAGCCCGGGACGACCTGCTGGCCACCATGGCTTGCCACGGCGCCGTGCGCGCCAATCGCCGGTTGACGATCGAAGAAATGAACGGCCTGCTGCGCCAGATGGAGGCGACCGAACGCGCCGACCAGTGCAATCATGGCCGCCCGACCTGGCGACAGGTCACGATGAAAGAGCTGGACGCGCTGTTCCTGCGCGGCCGCTGAACCAGGGCCTGTCAACGCCATGCGATCCGAACGAGACATCAAGCGCCCGCCCAAGCGCGCCACCCGCCCTGCAGCCGTGCCGGCTGCGCCGATGCCGGCCCCGGTTGCGGCCCCGCAGGCCGTCAAACCCACGGCGCGCCCGCAGCAGGCCACGGCCGCGCCCCGGCCCACGGCGCCCCCTTCCCGGCGCGCCGCACCGCCGTTGCCGGCTCCATCGCGCCCAGCCCCACCACGCCCAGCCCCATCACGCCCTGCAGCCCCGCCCTCCACCGGCCCACGCCGCATCACGGCCGCAGAAGCCCCGGCCCGGACGCCGGCCCGCCCGCCTGAAACCAACCCGGAGGGCGTGCGCCTGTCCAAGCTGCTGGCCGACCGCGGCGTGGCGTCGCGGCGCGAGGCCGACGACTGGATCGCCGCCGGCTGGGTCAGCGTGAACGGCCAGATGGCGGTGCTCGGCCAGCGCGCGCAACCCAACGCCCGCATCGACATCGACCCC
>CAYJEC010000774.1:0-1882 GCA_964369025.1 uncultured Ideonella sp.
AACCGGTCAACTCAGCCAATGCGTCCCACTGGTGGATCGTGGCACAGGCCCAGGGCGAGCGCGCCCAGGCGTTGGCCACTCTGGGCCGCGCCGAGGAGGCGGCCGGTGCCGCCCGCGACGCGCTGGCGGCCTGGAAGCAGGGGTCGCCAGAGGGCCGCGAACCCGGCCTGTATGCCGCCTGGGTGGCGCGCGACCGGCGCCTCGCCAGCAAGACCTGAAGGCGCCGCGCCATGCCGTGAGCCGTCGGGCGCGCATTTCGTGCGTAACCAGGTAAGGACCGCTTCGGTCCCCCTCCAACCCACGAGCCCAGGAGCCCGACCATGACCACCCAGCGCCTTGCCTTGACCCTGCTGAGCCTTGCCGCCACCACCCTGATCACCGCCTGTGGCGGCGGCGACGACCCCGCCGCAGATCCCCCGACGGACGGCGGCGGCGGCGGCAGCGCCTTCACGGCCACCTGTGACACCACCAAGTACGTGGCGGGGAGCGTCGAGTTGCCGACGGCCGCTCAGCTCGACGCCTATGACGGCACCTTCAATGGTGACGAGGGCAGCTACAACATGAGCGGCGTATTCACCAAGTCCGGAACGGCGGCCCTGGTCATCGCGAAGGATGGCCAGATCACCTACAAGGGCACGGCCTACAAGCCGCTGTCGGTCTGCATCGACAAGGTCGCGGGCCCGTTCGGCAAGATCATGTACTTCCTCCCTAACGACAAGGGCCATTTCGATGTGGCCGACAAGGTCGATGCGACGCTGGGCCAGGCCTGGGGCGTGTCGCCGGTGGATGGCACCACGATCTTCACCAATGGCCTGAAGTGAATCCCATCAGCGGCGCGCCAGCACGGCGTCGCTGAGCAGCTTCAGAACCTCGGCAGAGTCGTCCCAGCCGATGCATGCGTCGGTGATGCTTTGCCCGTAGGCCAACTCCGCGGGGGCGTCCTTGCCAGGGGTGAACTTCTGCGCCCCGGCGTTCAGGTGGCTCTCCACCATCACGCCGAAGATGCTGCGGCTGCCGGCTGCGATCTGCCCGGCGATGTCGCGTGCGACTTCGATCTGCCGCTGGTGCTGCTTGTTGGCGTTGGCATGGCTGCAATCCACCATCAGCGTGGGCTGCAGCTTGGCCTCCGTCAGCGCCTGGCAGGCGGCATGGACGCTGGCGGCGTCGTAGTTCGGCAGGCGGCCGCCGCGCAGGATCACGTGGCAATCCTTGTTGCCCTTGGTCGAGACGATGGCCACCTGCCCGTTCTTGTGGACGGACAGGAAGTGGTGCGCCCCGGCCGCGGCCTGGATCGCGTCGCAGGCGATCTTCAGGTTGCCGTCGGTTCCATTCTTGAAGCCGATCGGTGCTGACAGGCCGGACGACAGCTCGCGGTGCACCTGGCTCTCGGTGGTGCGCGCGCCGATGGCGCCCCAGCTGATCAGATCGCCGATGTACTGCGGGCTGATCGTGTCGAGGAACTCGCTGCCCGCCGGCACGCCCAGGCGGTTGATCTCCACCAGCAACTGGCGGGCGATGCGCAGGCCCTCGTCGATGCGGTAGCTCTCGTCGAGGTAGGGGTCGTTGATCAGGCCCTTCCAGCCCACGGTGGTGCGCGGCTTCTCGAAGTACACGCGCATGACGATCTCCAGGCGGTCGGCGTACTTGTCGCGCTGCACCTTCAGGCGGCGCGCGTAGTCGATCGCAGCCGCCGGGTCGTGGATCGAGCACGGGCCCATGACCACCAGCAGCCGGTCGTCCTTGCGCTGCATGATGTTGCGGATCGCCGAGCGGGTGTTGCCGATCAGTGCCTCGACCGCCGTGCCGGCGATCGGGAAGAAGCGGATCAGGTGTTCGGGCGGCGGCAGCGGCGTCACGTCCTTGATCCGCTGGTCGTCGGTCT
>CAYJEC010000775.1:0-1881 GCA_964369025.1 uncultured Ideonella sp.
CCACGCAGTACCACACGGCCATCATCGTGGTGACCCACGACGAGAAGATCATCCCCACCTTCAAGCGCATCTATCACATCCGTGATGGCCGGACCGAAGAGGAAGCAGGGCAAGGCTTGAGCCTCTGACCTGGTCCAGCCCCCTTCAGCGCCAGTCAACTCAGACCAAGATCGTGAACACATCCAAAGCGGACCTGCTGGTGAAGTCACTGGCCGTGGTGGCCGTGCTCTTCGGTTTGCTGACGGTCTTCTCTGGCGGTCGTACGCTGTTCGGTGGCGAGGGGGCACGGCTTGCGGCCGGGGCCATCGTGCCTTTCGTGCTCTGGTTCAACTTCGTCGCCGGGTTCGCCTACGTGGCCTGCGGCCTGGGGCTGTGGGGGCGGCGGCGCTGGTCGGTGCCACTGGCCGTCTTCATCGCCGTCGCTACGGGCCTGGTGTTCGCCACGTTTGGCGTCCATGCATGGAACGGTGCTGCGTACGAGGCGCGCACCGTCGGCGCGATGGCGCTGCGCACGCTGCTTTGGACAGGGATCGCGGGAACAGCCTACCGAGCGTGCCGGCACTTCATCTGACTAGCCGGCCGGCGCCAGGCGATGCTCGACGGTGATCAATGCAGCGTCGTCGGCATGGTCGATCAGTATCGTTCGCACCCAGTCTTGCCAAGCCTCGGCGAAGGCCTCGCGCGTCGCTGCATCCGCCTGCGGCGCCAAGGCGTCGCGCATCAGTTCCGCCAGCCCGCTGGGCCGGGGCACCGACTGCGGAAAGTGCGCCAGTTCGACCGATGATCCGTTGTCCAGCCGCGTGAAGCGGATCTCGCCTGCCATGGCCACACCAAATCGCAACAGGCCCTGCCGCCCGAAGCGGCCGGCCAGGCCCTTGAAGCCCCCGTCGTTCGCTGCCCCTGTGATCAGGCCCGCGACGCTGGCGATCACGCCGGCCACGCCCTCGTCGATGGTCTGCCGCAGTTCGACCCGCAAGCCGCCCCGTTGTGGCGCTCCAACGGGGTACAGGCGCGCCAGCGCCGTGCGCGTCATGAGCCAGGCGCCTGCCACGGTCGGACACGAGTGCCCGGCGAGCTTGACTGCATCGAGGTAGCGGTACTCGATCCGCCCGCCCTCGGCCGCGCCCAGCAGCGCGGCCAACGGGTCCGTGACCGCGATTGGTGCCACGTCATCAAAGAACGCGGGCGTTTTCATGGCTCTCAGGCGAGCGCTGCTGCACGTATGCCCAAGCGCTGCCGCACCACCTGGCCGACCAGGATGGCAGCCGGGTACATCACGGTTTCCTCGGTCTGCGCATGCTCGACCAGCGCCTCGGCAAAAGCGACGATGTCGTCATGGCCCGCACGCGCTGCCGCGTCGCGCAGCGTGTTCAACGCTTCGACGATGCTGCGGTGTTCGTCCAGCATCTCCGGCAACTCGGCCTCGAGCCGGTCGGTGAGTTCCAGCACCGCAGCCATTTCGGCGTTCACCTCGCCGCGCGCCAGAGCCACCAGCAGACCCAGCGGAGGCAGCGCGAACTCGTCTTCCTTGACGAAATGCGGGTGCATCAGGTGAGCCAATGTCTTGGCTGCTTCACCGACTTCGCCGCCGGCCTCGGTGGCCCGACGCAGCCGCTCGTGCAGCGCTGCGTGTTCGCTTTGCAGCGTTTGGGGGATGGTGAACTTCATGAAGATCTCCTTGACCTGTCAATGACCAACGCCGACCGGCTTGAAGCCGGGGTGATCGAAGTGCTTGCCGTACTGGTCGAGGGTCTTCGCCACCTTCACCAGGCCAAGTGCCGGGCGCTGCTTGGCGTTCTTGCCGGTCATGGTGCTGGTGCCGTCACCGAGATCGGCGATCAGCAGATGCAGCATGGCGTCGGCCTTCGGCTCGAGCTTGCA
>CAYJEC010000776.1:0-1880 GCA_964369025.1 uncultured Ideonella sp.
AGAAAGCTCACCTGATACCTTTCAATGCTGGAATCAAAAAGTACAGGCTTACTCCAGACTTTCTAGATAGGAAAGAGAATATAGTCGCAGCACACAGAAAAACGTGCAACAAGCTTGCAGAGCTTTCGCATGAGGAGATACTAAAACTAATAAGCCCGCACTTGGCGGGCTAGTCTTAGGCGGCAGCTTCCTCGGGAGGATCACACAGCTCAAGCTTCTTGGCTTCCAGCTGGGAATCGACCCAACTGGTGCGCTTGTAAAGCTCTGAAGGAACGCCGGTGTATTCTAGGGCAGTCAGGGGATCGACCATTCGACCATAGACGGCGCGAATGTACTGAGCCTTAGCTTCGGGAGTCTTAGGTGCAGCTGCTTTTGGGTCAGCTTTAGGATCGGGATTAGTAGCCATGAGGGTCCTCTGTGAAAGTTGTGGGGACCGAAGTCCCCCACGTTACTGATTAGCTCAACGTCAAAACCGAGAATGCGTCATCATAGAGACGGTAGGCAATAGAACCCGCGTCGATACGCATTTTTGTCGAACGCCTCAGCGCGAATTGTTCCATAGCAGAGTAAGACATAGACGTGCTGGTCACGATATGATAACCGTAACGACTGTCGAAACCCATTATAGAGTTTGTAGGCCAGCTCGGGTCCTGCGAAATAATGACTTCCACACGGTCAGGCCACGTAGGATTCACCACCGACTCCAGCGTGTCGATACGCTTAGAGGTAGCATTGTCACCCTGGACATTGGGACGACCGCTGCGGTTCTCGATAGCCAGAGCACCAGCCAGATCGGTCACCACGGTGTCGATACGACGCTTACGGCTATTGTTGAACAGCCAACCCACCCAAGCCTTCTGCGACAGAGCACCTGCAGCCAGGGTAGAGTCGTAGTCGGTCTTGGCGTTCTTGACAGCGCCAGCCACGGAAGCAAGTGCCACCATGTCCAGATCGGTGTCGCCGTTCAGGAAATTCAGCAGCTGGTCTTCCACTCGCTCCAGAGCCTCTTCCTCAGCTTGACGCTGCATAGACAGCGTAACGATAGGCAGCGACACCGAATTCGCCACTTGGTCGCTGTACTCGATACCGATAGAGCTTCCAGCAATCTTGAAGCTCTTGTCGGATGCCGTCATCAGCAGCATGCTGGTAGGCTCAGACAGCTGGGCAATACCCTTGCTTCGGCCAGCCGCAGGGCGGGTGAAGTTCAGGATAGGACGCTCAAACTTGGTGCCGTTGATCGAGTCGGTCACTGCAGCCTTACGGTTGAACAGGCCGGTAATGCCGTAGTCGCTGGAACGCAGGGATGCTTCGATGGCGTCCATCAGGAAAGCCTGCACCACCAGACGACCGGTGACAGAATTATCCTGGGTGGAAGCAGCTTGGAAGCCCTTCATGTCCAGAGCGTGGCCGAAGGACACATCCTTACGATGCAGACCCAGCTGGGCGTAAACTTGCTGCGAAGCAGTCAGACCTTCAGGGGCCGTCTGCACTTCTGCATCCAGCTTGCGCAGGCCGTGGGCATGACCGCCGTCAGCCGCAGCGCGGAACAGCGACATGTCCACATCAACTTCTGCAAGTGCGCCGGTAGCGTCTTGAATCTTGAATTTTGCCATTTTCTTGTACTCCCAAATTTAGAACAGTTCGACCACACCCACGGTGCCAACAGCGCCGGTGCCCGCAGAACCCAGCGACACCACGCGTGCCTTGAAGGGTGCAGTCTTTGCATCAGCCTGCGTCGTAGCCTTCGTGACCTTCAGAGGACCGGGCAGAGCCGTACCCTTAGCAGTCACAGTGCCGACCACAACATAATCACCCACAGCCACGACACCGGTGCCAGGAGTAGCCTGCAGACCATCGAACGTGACTTCCTTGTAGCCGGT
>CAYJEC010000777.1:0-1878 GCA_964369025.1 uncultured Ideonella sp.
CCAGGTCTGGTCGCTCAACGACTTGTCGGGGTTGCGCCAGCTCACCACAAACGTGCGGTGGCCCTGCTCCACCGCGTAGCGGATCAGCGAGTTCTCGGGCTGCAGGTCGAGGATGTAGTACTTGTTGATGCAAGGTGGCACGAACAGCATCGGCCGCTCGTGCACCTTGGCGGTCAGCGGCTTGTATTCGATGAGCTGGAAGTACTCGTTCTCATAGACAACCGTGCCTTCGCTGGTGGCCACATTGCGGCCCACTTCGAACACACTCTCGTCGGTCTGCGAGACATGGCCCTGCTGCAGGTCATGCACCAGATGCTGGATGCCCTGGGCGATGCTCTCGCCCTTGGTGTCAAGCGCCTTGCGCTGGGCTTCGGGGTTGAGCGCCAGGAAGTTGCTGGGGCTCATCGCATCCACCCACTGCTGCACGGCAAAGCGGATGCGCGCCTTGGCCTTCTCGTCACCCTGCAGGTTTTCTGCCATCTGCATCAGCGTGCGTGCGTTCAGCAGGTACATCTGCGCGGTGTAGGCCGCGCCGGGGTTGGCCGCCCAGTCCTTGCCAGAAAAACGGCGGTCGGATACTGGCTTGGCCGTCTTTTCGCCTTCGGCGGAAAGCGATTCGACCGTGTTGTTCCACAGTGTCGTGGCCTGCTTCAGATACTCGCCCTGCATGTCCGACATCGCGGATTGGGGAAGCGTCAGGCCGGACAATGAACGCCAGATGTCGCCAACGGCATGCCCGAAGGCATCGGCATGAGCCTGGGCCTGGGCGCCCAGCGGCGTGAAGGCCTCGAGAGCGGGGATCGACTTGCTTTTCATGGGTTTGTCTCCTTGCAGGCGGTCTGAGTTGCCGCTTGTGCATGCCTCGTTGGCAGGGCTCGCGGGGCCAGACAATTGGACTGCCGATAGCTTACCGCATGATGACTCTATATTTCGTTACGTGAGATTACGTACCACCGCTTGAAATGCACATCGTCGCAATCGCCTGGATGTTCGTGGTGCTCCTGATGACGCTCGCGGAGGCCACCTCGCCGCAGGGCAGCCTGATCGGCGCCCTGTTCACGTTCCTGCTTTACGGCGCGCTGCCGTTGTCGATCGTCTTGTACGTGTTGGCCACGCCGGCCCGCCGGCGTCGGCGACTCGCCGCAGAAGCCGCCGAGCGTGAGGCGCTCAGCGGATCCAGACCGCCGCCGCGTGACGGCCCGTGACCTTGTCACGCCGAAAGGAGTAGAAGCGCGAGGGATCGCCGTGCGTGCACCAGGCGCCGCCGGTGATTCGCCGCACGCCCGCCGCGGACAGACGCTGGCGCGCCAGCGCGGGCAGATCGGCCCACCACTTGCGCGGCCGGACGCCCGGCCGGAACGCACAAGCGCCGCCACTGCCGAAAGCCTCGCGGACGTCATCGCCCACCTCGAACGCGGCCGGGCCGATGCACGCCCCCAGCCAAGCGCTCACCTCAGCAGGGTCGCATCCAGAGGCCTCGCACAACGCAAGGAGGCAGGCCTCGACAACGCCTGCCGACAGACCCCGCCACCCTGCATGCGCCGCACCCACCGCACGCCCATGCGGCGCCGCCAGCAACACCGGCAGGCAATCCGCCACCAGCACTGTGCAGGCGATGCCAGGCTCGCTGGTGACACTGGCATCGGCCTCGGGAAAGCCTGCCGACGGCAACAGGTCACTGCGTGTCAGGCGGACCACGCGAGTGCCATGCACCTGGTTCAGATAGACCGGCTGCGCACCACCCAGCCAAGCTGCAAAGCGGCGCTGGTTCTCGTGGATGGTCGCCGGCTGATCGACCGCGTCGCCACGCAGGGCTGCCGGCCGCAGGTTCAGGCTGTCGAAAGGGGGGCTGCTGACGCCGCCAAGCCGGGTCGACAT
>CAYJEC010000778.1:0-1872 GCA_964369025.1 uncultured Ideonella sp.
GTGGGCTTGGGCGGGGCCGCTGGGAGGCCATGATGCCAGCCGATGCACTTGCGTCGCCACCTCGGGGAAACCTTCGTCCTTCGGCCGCCGGGCCAACCAAGTTGCCGCCCTTGCGCGCCACTCGCGTGCTCGATCAACTGCGTGAGCGGCTTCGACTGTTTCACTACAGCTTGCGCACCGAGGAGGCCTATGTCTACTGGGTCCGCGCCTTCATCCGCTTTCATGGCGTCCGCCATCCTGGGGAGATGGCCGGGGCGGAGGTCGAGGCGTTCTTGTCACACCTGGCCAACGAACGGTTGGTGGCGCCCTCTACGCACAGCCAAGCGCTGTCGGCGTTGCTGTTCTTCTATACCAAGGTGCTGTGCCACGATTTGCCGTGGCTGAAGGAAATCGGTCACCCGCGCCGGCATCGGCGGCTGCCCGTCGTGTTGAGTTCAGACGAGGTGGTTCGGGTGCTGCGCGGGCTGTCGGGCGTGCACTTGTTGCTGGCTCAGTTGCTCTACGGGACCGGCCTGCGCATTGCCGAGGCCTTGCAGTTGCGTGTCAAGGATGTGGATTTTTCTCAACGGGCCGTGATCGTGCGGGAGGGCAAAGGCGCCAAGGATCGTGTGGTGATGCTGCCGTTGTCGCTGGCGCCGGCGCTGCGCGAACAGTTGGGCAGGGCGCGCTTGCTGTGGGCGCAGGATGTAGAGGGTGAGCAGGCGGGCGTCCAGATGCCGCATGCGCTGGATCGCAAGTACCCGCGCATGGGGGCGTCGTGGCCGTGGTTCTGGGTGTTCCCGCAGGATCGCCTCACGACCGATCCGCGCAACGGGGTGGTTCGGCGCCACCACCTCTTTGACCAGACGTTCCAGCGTTCGTTCAAGCGTGCTGTCGAAGCCGCGGGCATCGACAAGCCGGCCACGCCCCACACCCTGCGCCACTGCTTCGCGACCCACCTGCTCCAATCTGGCTCGGACATCCGCACCGTCCAGAGCCTGTTGGGCCACGCGGACGTGGCGACGACGATGATCTACACCCATGTGCTCAAGCTGGGCGGCGGGGCGGTGCGCTCGCCGTTGGATGCGTTGCAGATGGCCTGACCATGCTCCCGGGCTACGCCGAGCTTCACTGCCGCAGCAACTTCAGCTTCCTGACCGGTGCCTCCCAGCCTGATGAGTTGGTGCGCCGCGCGCAGGCGTTGGGCTATGCGGCGCTGGCGATCACCGACGAATGCTCGCTGGCCGGGGTGGTGCGTGCGCACGAAGAGGCGGTGAAGCTCGGCTTGCCGCTCATCGTGGGCGCAGAGATGCGCCTGTCGCCGCCGCCGCAGGCCGGTGCGCGGGGCAGCGGGCCGGCGGAGCCCGCGGCGCCCTCGGGCGTGGGCGCGCGCTTGCTGCTCCATGCCCAGTCGCGCCGGGGTTACGGCAATCTGGCCCAGTGGGTCACGGTGGCCCGGCGGCGGGCGCCCAAGGGCCAGTACCAGGCTTTCGCTTCTGATCTGGAGGGCCGTGTGCCGCGTGCGCCGTACCTGGCCGGCCTGCCGGGCTGCTCCGCGCTGCTGGTGGTCGACGGCCCCGGTGACGCTGCGGCGCCGGTGTTCGAGACCTTGTTCGCCCAGGCCATGTGGCTGAAGACCTGGTTCGGTGCGGATCGGGCCGGCCTGGCGCTCGCCGTGCGCCACCGCGTCTTCGACGACGAGCGCGAGGCCATCGCGCGGCGCCTCTCGGCTCTCACTGGCCTGCCCATCGTGGCCACGGGCGATGTGCTGATGCACGGCCGCTCGCGCAAGCCGCTGCAGGATGTGCTCACCGCCACGCGGCTCAAGTGCACGGTGGCCGAGGCCAGCGGCCGGCTGGAGTCCAACGCCGAGGCGCACCTGCGGTCGCGCCA
>CAYJEC010000779.1:0-1869 GCA_964369025.1 uncultured Ideonella sp.
GCAGCACCGTGCCGAACAGCCCTGCGCTTGCCGGGACCGACCCGGCCGTCGAGCGGTCACCGTCGACCTCCGATTGCCTATTGCCGATCGCCGGCCGCTGCGCGCTGATCGCGCTGCACGCCGGCCGTCAGCGCGGCGCCGGCTGCACTTCGCCCCAGCTCACGTCGATCCAGCGCAGATGGCTCGTCAGCAGACGCAGGTAGTCGGCACGGCACGCCTCGTCGGCAGCCTTGGCCGGGGGCACGAAACAGGCCGGCCCGTCGGAGATGAAGCTCTCGCCGCCCAGTGTCCTGGGCGACTTGGCCGTGCGATCACTGGTGTCGTAGGCCGTCGCCTTCCACTTGCGCGTGTCGATGCGCGGGCCGGCGGCCGGGTTGCTGCTGTTCTCGATGGCGGCCTGGGTGATCTTTTCCACCACCAGATGCGTGAGCTTGCGCCCTGCCATGTCGAGCTTCCTGCCCTGCGTGAACAGGGCCGTGTCGATGCCCACCCCTTCGCGCTGGCCCCAGGCCTTCAGCCTCGCCGAAATCGCGTCATAGGCCTGACGGCGTGCCACGTCGCGTGCCTGCCGCACGGCCTCCGGGGCGCTCTTCTCGGCTGCCATCTCCATGTCGACGTCGAACACGACGAGGATGTTGGGCCGGCGTGGCAAACCCGCCGTCGGGCCGGATGCCGAACTGGCGGCGGCGCTGGATGCTGCACTGGTGGCGGCACTGGCCGCTGCCGCCGGGCTGTCCGCCGCAGCGGTGGCCAAGGTGCAGGCGGTCAGCAGGGTGGTGGCAGCGGCAATCGATCGAACGAGGGATGGCATGGGCTGATGGCAAGGGGTTGGGGGTGCGGTCGTCGCAGGTGGCCGGGCAAGTTGTCGCAGTGCCCGGCACGGCAGACCGGCACTGTGCCGCCAGCAGCATCGTCCGCGACGTCGCACCAGCGTCTGGCCCGCGGTGGCCGCCACATTTGTGCCGCCAGCGTGATTCGGGCACGGGCTGTTGGAGCTTGCGCGAGACGCCGCCACGTTGGTGCAGCGGCAGGTTCGCCTGGTGATGCTGGTACCGGCGCGTGCCGTGTGGTCTGTGCACCTGGTGTTGTCCAGCGTCTGCGCCCATGCCCTTGCGGCTGCCGTGCGCTACGCCCCGGCGCGCCACTCAGAGCACGAACACCGCCTCGCTGCCCTGCTGTGTTGCCTTGAGTTCGAGCCGGGCGTCGATGAACTCGCGCAGCTCCGCCACGTGCGAGATGATGCCCACCAGCCGGCCGGTTTGCTGCAGATCCTTGAGCGTGCGGATGGCGAAGTCGAGCGCTTCGGGGTCGAGGGTCCCGAAGCCCTCGTCGACGAAGATGGCATCGAGCCGGATGCCGCCGGCATACGACTGCACCACGTCCGCCAGCCCGAGGGCCAGCGCCAGCGAGGCCAGAAACGATTCACCACCCGACAGTGTGGCCACACCTCGCGAGCTGCCGGTGTACTGGTCGAAGATCTCGAGGTCCAGCCCAGCAGCGGCGCGTTTGTCGCCGCTGGCCGTCTTGCGCTGCATCGAATAACGGCCCCGGCTCATCACGTGCAGGCGCCGCGTGGTGGCGGCCAGCACCTCTTCGAGCAGCGTGGCCAGCACATAACGCTGCAGCGACATGCGGTGCGGGTTGTCGCCGGTCGCCACATCGGCCACCTGGCGGTGCAGCGTGTAGCGCGCTTCGACTTGCTCGAACTGCTGCTGCAACTGCTGCAGCGTGGCGAGGAAACGGTGGGTGTCGTCCAGCGCCGCTACTGCGTCACGCACGGACTTGCTGATGGTCAGCAGCGCGGCCTTGGCCTCGTCATGCGTGCTGATGGCCGAGGCCAGATCCGGCCGCGCCAGCTCATGGGTCTGC
>CAYJEC010000780.1:0-1862 GCA_964369025.1 uncultured Ideonella sp.
AGGCCAGGAAGGTTGGATGGAAGGCTCATGGGTGTCTCCTTGTCAAAATGGATTGTTGTCAGTCGCGTAGCTGTTCTCGGCCCGATACCGCCATCAAGGTACAGGCCATCGTGGCGACCAGCTTTTCTTGCTCGCCTTGCAAGGCAAAGGCGCGACCTTCGCACACAGTGATCGTGCGCCCCGGTTTGAGCACACGTCCCTCCATGCGAAAGCGCTCTCCGGCAGAAGGCGCCAGCAAATTGAGCTTGAATTCAATGGTGAGGACGGCAGCGTCTTCTGGCATCAAGGTCAAGCCGGCGTAGCCGCAAGCGGAATCGAGCGCTGTGGCCACAACCCCTGCATGCAAAAAACCATGCTGTTGCGTCAGACCTTCGGCCCAGTCCAAAGCGATATCAACGACTCCAGGCTCGACCAACTGAAGGGAAGCTCCCAAGGTTGCCATCACCCCTTGCTTGCGAAAGCTCTCTTCCACTCGCGCTTTGTACGCGAGATGCTTGGGCTGAAAAGCGTTAGCTGCCACGGCACCTCCAAAAAATTGACGTTTACGTAAACGTCAATTATGGATCATTTTTGCGTTTCTGACTTTGCCAGTAGGGTGCGCGCTTCTTTTTCGTGCTCTCGCACCTCTTCCAAGTTGGCCTGCAGATCAGCCAGCTGCGCCTCCAGCTGCTTGCGGTGCACCGTCAATACATCCAGAAACTTGCGAAGCTGCACTCCGGTGTCTCGCGGGCTGTCGTACAAGTCAATGATTTCCTTGGCCTCAGTCAGGGAGAGGCCCAAGCGCTTGGCGCGCAGCGTCAGCCGCAGTCGGGTTCTATCTCGGGGGCTATAGATACGATTTCTCCCCCCCGCGCCCGTGCGCTCTGGCTGTAACAGCCCCATGTCCTCATAGAACCGAATCGCCCGCGTTGTCAGATCAAACTCTTTGGCAAGATCGCCAATTGTGTATGTGGTCGCCATGAAAAAGGGAAGCCCAGAGGAAGTTCGAAAAAGACTGAATCCGCCATGACCTTTACGTCAACGTTAATCGTACAGCAATGGAGGTACTACGCCTCCTCGAATTCGGAGCTTCGGAAAAGCTCAGACCGAAGAAGACGAGAAACTAGAGGAGGAGGCACATGGTATGCGCGCGGCGAACCCATCTTGCGCATGACCGGTGTTGATGGTCAGCACGCCAGCGCAGGGTTTGCGCTGCCATAGACTCTCGGTGAGCCGCCCCTGTCAGGCGGTCAAGATTTGTACCGACGATGAGTTCCAAGCAGACCATTCTGGATCGCGAGTTGTTCACGCAGGCACTTCGCCACATGGGTGAGGAAGACCTGCTCTACCTCAACCGGATGGTGGTCGAGCGTTTGAACCTGCTGGCCCAGGCCAGGAGCACGGTGGAGCTGGCACAGTTCGCCGAGGGTGACCTGGTCCACTTCACGGCCACCGATGGCAGCGTCAAGCACGGCGTTGTGCTGCGCCTGAACAAGAAGACCGCCAGCGTGCGCACCGACGAAGGCCAGAACTGGAAGGTCTCCCCGGGCCTGCTGCGCAAGACGGCCACCCGATGAACAAGCGCCAAGCGCGCTGGGCCTGGGTCAGTCTGCCGGTTGCCAGCGGTGTGGCAAGATCTCTTCAATCCGGCTGGCCTTGTGCGTGGGCAGCCGGCTCAGCACGTCTTTGAGGTAGGCGTACGGGTCGTGCCCGTTCATGCGCGCTGACTGGATCAGGCTCATGACGGCTGCCGCCCGCTGGCCCGCGCGCAGGCTGCCGGCAAACAGCCAGTTGTTGCGGCCGATGGCGATGGGACGGATCTGGTTCTCGATCCAGTTGTTGTCCACGGGCAGTTCCCCGTCACCCGCGAATCGGGTCAGCGC
>CAYJEC010000781.1:0-1856 GCA_964369025.1 uncultured Ideonella sp.
GTTGGCGGTGGACGCGGTCGAAAAGGCCCAATCCGGCCACCCGGGTGCCCCCATGGGCATGGCCGATATCGCCGAGGTGTTGTGGAACCGCCATCTGCGGCACAACCCGGCCAATCCGGCCTGGCCGGACCGTGACCGCTTCGTGCTTTCCAACGGCCACGGCTCGATGCTGATCTATGCATTGCTGCACCTGACCGGGTACGACCTGCCGATGGCTGAACTGAAGGCCTTCCGCCAATTGCACAGCAAGACACCGGGCCACCCGGAGGTCGGCGTGACACCGGGGGTGGAGACCACCACCGGCCCGCTGGGCCAAGGCCTGGGCAACGCCGTGGGCATGGCCCTGGCCGAGAAACTGCTGGCGGGGGAATTCAACCGGCCAGGGCACCCGGTGGTCGACCACTTCACCTACGTGTTCCTTGGCGACGGCTGCCTGATGGAAGGCATCAGCCACGAGGTCTGCTCGTTGGCCGGAACCTTGCGCCTGTCGCGGCTGATCGCCTTCTACGACGACAACGGCATCTCCATCGACGGCCATGTCGAGGGCTGGTTCTCCGACGATACGCCACAGCGCTTCGCGGCCTATGGCTGGAACGTGGTTGCGGGCGTGGATGGCCACGATGCCGAAGCGGTCGACGCGGCCGTCCGGGCCGCACGGCGGCAGGCGGTGGTGCCAGACGGGCGCCCCACGCTGATCTGCTGCAAGACGGTGATCGGCCGCGGCTCGCCGAACAAGGCAGGCACCCACGATGTGCACGGCGCCGCACTTGGCGCCGGCGAGGTGGCGGCGACCCGTGCGGCGCTGGATTGGGGCTTGGCACCGTTCGAGGTGCCTGAGGATGTGGCTCGGGCCTGGGATGCCCGTGAGCGGGGCCTGGTCGCCGAGCGCGCCTGGACGCAACGCTTCGAGGCCTACCGAAGCGAACATCCCGCGCTGGCGGCGGAGTTCGAACGCCGTGTGCAAGGCGCGCTGCCAGCGGACTGGGAAGCTCGGCTGACCGAAGCCTTGGCGGCCATCGCCGGCAGGCCGGAGGCGCTGGCCACGCGCAAGGCAAGCCAGAACGCGCTCGATCTGCTGGCCCCACTTCTGCCCGAGTTCTTTGGGGGCAGTGCGGACCTGACTGGCTCGAACCTCACCAACTTCAAGGGCTGCCAGCGTGCCGGTCGCGATGCCTGGGGCAACCACCTCTCCTATGGCGTGCGCGAGTTCGGCATGGCCGCGATGATGAATGGCATCGCGCTGCACGGCGGCTATCTGCCCTATGGCGGCACCTTCCTGACCTTCAGCGATTACAGTCGGAATGCCCTGCGGATGGCGGCGCTGATGAAGCAACGGGTGATCCATGTCTTCACGCACGACTCGATCGGCCTGGGAGAGGACGGCCCCACGCACCAGAGCGTGGAACACGTGCCGAGCCTGCGCCTGATCCCGGGCCTGGATGTCTGGAGGCCGGCCGACGGGCTGGAGACGGCGGTGGCCTGGGCCTGCGCCGTCGAACGCCAGGATGGGCCCACCGCACTGGCCTTGTCGCGCCAGGCGGTGCCGCGTTTGGTGCCAGACGCGGCCTGCGCGGCGAACATCCGGCGCGGCGGCTACGTGCTGGCCGATGCCGATGCGCCTCAGGCCGTTCTTGTGGGCACCGGGACGGAAACCTCGCTGGCCCTGGAGGCCCAGGCGCTGCTGGCCGCACAGGGTATCGCCACAAGGGTGGTGTCGATGCCCAGTACCAGCGTCTTCGACCGGCAGGATGCGGCCTACCAGGATGCGGTGCTGCCGCCGACGATGCCCACTGTGGCCATTGAGGCCGCTCACCCGGACTTCTGGCGCAAGTACGTGGGGCGGGGCGGGGCGGTCA
>CAYJEC010000782.1:0-1843 GCA_964369025.1 uncultured Ideonella sp.
CTGCGGCCCTGGTAGAGGATCACCTCGCCCGGCGCCTCTTCGGTGCCAGCGAACATGCCGCCCATCATCACCGTGCCGGCGCCCGCTGCGATGGCCTTGGCAATGTCGCCCGAGTAGCGGATGCCGCCGTCAGCGATCAGCGGCACACCGGAGCCACGCAGCGCGGTGGCCACGTTGTCGATGGCAGTGATTTGCGGCACACCCACTCCGGCGACGATGCGGGTGGTGCAGATCGAACCCGGGCCGATGCCCACCTTGACGCCATCAGCGCCAGCCTCGGCCAGCGCCAGCGCGGCTGCTCCGGTGGCGATGTTGCCGCCGATCACATCCACCTGAGGAAAGTTGCGCTTGACCCAGCGCACCCGCTCGATCACCCCGGAGGAGTGGCCGTGCGCGGTGTCGACCACCAAGGCATCGACACCGGCCTTGACAAGCAACTCGACACGCTCCTCGGTGCCCTCGCCGACCCCAACCGCAGCGCCAACGCGCAGCTTGCCCAGCGCATCGCGCGCGGCATTCGGGAAGGTGGTCTGCTTGGTGATGTCCTTCACCGTGAACAAGCCGCGCAGTTCCGATGAATCGTTCAGCACCAGCACGCGTTCCAGCTTGTGCTGGTGCATCAGCGCCTTGGCTTCGGCCAGCGAGGCACCCTCCTTGACGGTGACCAAACGCTCGCGTGGCGTCATGATCTCTCGCACCGGGGCGTCCAGCCGGGTCTCGAAGCGCAGGTCGCGGTTGGTGACGATGCCGACCACACGGCCATCTTCCACCACCGGAAAGCCCGAGATGCCGTGCTGGCGCGACAACTCGATCACGTCGCGAACCCGGGCCCCCGGGGCGATGGTGATCGGGTCCTTCAACAGGCCGGATTCGTAACGCTTGACCCGTGCCACCTCTGCCGCCTGCTGCTTGGGGCTGAGGTTCTTGTGCACGATGCCCATGCCGCCTTCCTGGGCGATGGCGATCGCCAGGCGCGCCTCGGTGACCGTGTCCATGGCGGCGGACACGAGCGGCAGATTGAGAACGATGTTGCGGGAAACGCGGGTTGCCAGCGAGGTGTCTCGGGGCAGAACCTGGGAGAACGCAGGCACCAACAACACATCGTCGAAGGTGAGCGCTTTGCCGAGCAGGCGCATGGGAATTGGCTCCAGACGCAAAAGCGAATTATACGGATGTGCGGAGGGCCTGCTGACACCCGACCCAAGCCGTACACTGGACTCCTGTCGCAATCCGCGCCCGCCCTCAAGGCGAGGCCGCCGTCGCCACCCATGAAATCGACTGCCCGCCCCCTCCTGCGCCTGAGTCTGCTGGCCATGGCATTGGTGTTCTGTTCTGGCGCCACGCAGGCGAATGGCATCTGGAAGTGGCGCGACAAGGACGGCCGCATTCAGGTCAGCGACCGTGCTCCCCCAATGGACGTGGCCGACAAGGACATCCTGCAGCGACCCGCCAACGTGCGGCCGGCTGTGGTGAGTGCCGAGCCAGCGGCGAGCGGCGCAGAGGCACCGGCCAGGGTCGACGGCGAACTGGAAGCCAAGCGCAAGAAGGCCCAGGCCGAGCAGGCTGCCCAGGCGCAGGCCAAGCAAGCCACCGATACCGAGCGCCGAAACGCCGTCAAGGCTGAGAACTGCAAGAGAGCCCGCAGCCAGCTCGCCATCCTGGAAAGTGGCCAGCGCATCGCCCGGCCCAACGACAAGGGCGAGCGCGAGTTTCTCGACGACAACGCGCGGGCCGCCGAACTGGCGCGCACTCGGGATCAGGTCAACGCCAGCTGCAATTGAGCCCCACGGCCTATCTGGCCCGCGGCGGCTGCTTGCGGTAACGCTGGCGGCGCGCTTCCTTG
>CAYJEC010000783.1:0-1840 GCA_964369025.1 uncultured Ideonella sp.
GGCCGCAAAGCAGGGCTCCTGGTAGATGAGCTCGGCAAAGACGTTGCGCATGGCCTTGCGCACAAAGGCGCGCAGGTGCAGGAACTTGCCGTAGACGCGATGGACGGCGGTCTTGACCATCTCGCGCTCGCGCGGGTCCTCGACGTCAAACAGCGTCAGCAGCCGGTACACAAACAGCTGGTCGACGTGCTTGCGCGCCATGTTGACGTTAAAGGCCGGCGACTCGATCAGCCGGATGAAGATCTCGTAGACCAGGTGCATGTGCGGCCACGCCGGGTCGTGCAGCGGCTCGTCGTCTTCGGGGTCGTATTCGGCGCCCTGCGGGTTCTGGCTCGGCGGCACCGGCCGGAAGATGTTGCGCGCAAACATGATGATCAGCTCGCCGTACTGCGTCTCGCCCAGCCCGCTCACGTGCTCGCTCACCAGGAACAGCAGGTCGTTCAGCGCCGCCGTCTTCACCTCGCGGTTGCGCGTGTCGAACAGCGGCATCGTAAAGTCAAAGAGCACCTCGCACTGGGCCACCTTTTTGCTCAGCAGCTTGTTCCACTGTGCCTCTGACACGTCTAAAACGGGTGTTAATAACGATATACTGGTTGTAAATGTATGCACCGGTAAACTTGGGCAGCGGCTCCAGGTCGATGATCCGCCGCGTGAGAAAGGTCGCCGGCGCGCCCACTCCCGCCGCATTCTTCTTGGGCGTCCGCGCGCCCGGCGGCAGCGCGTCCATCTGGTCCGCCCTTCCCCGTCCCAGGCCGACCGGCTCTGCCAGTCCCAGCCGCGGCGACGGCGTCTAAACATTAGTCGTGCACAAGGACACCCTGCGTACCCGGCCGGTCGCGGCCGTTCGGCTCGGACTCGTCTTGGGCTGCGGCGATGCTATTTCAACGTCCGACATGCCCACTGCTATCAATTCTCCCTGATCAGACCTTAATATAGTCTTGGCTGCTGCTGTTTCACACGCGGCCCGCTCCACTGACTGGTATTCCCTTGGCAAAGGCGGCGGCGGCGGTAAAGAATGGAGCTACCCGTGCCCCCGTCCAATTAGATGCGTTCCCTCATATACAACGTATCTTGTCTTCTCTCCCTCTGCACCCTCCATCGCCCAACATCCCATATGCCCGTGGTGGCCGTCGGTAGTCAATCTGCGCTGGATTCGGAAACCCGCCGCAATTCGCCCTCTGTCGTCTGGGCGATCTGTCCGGCCGCCTGCTGATGCTCTATTGAGGCCGCTGCCGAGTTGGGTCTATACAGCCAATCATGTCCGCCCCCACCCTGGTCCAGATTCATAATCTACGAGACCCCAGCCGGCTCGCATCAGAGAGTGTAATGGCCAAGTTCTTGCGTCAAAACAAGGTCGTCCTTGTCCTCAAAGGCCGTTTCGCCGGCAAAAAGGCCGTGATTGTAAAAAATATGTATCGTTCCTCCATTCTATCTGCTCTTGGCGTGCGGGTTACGATGGATGGATGAGAGACGCTTGGGTTGCAGGGTGTGCCTCGTCGTCGAGGACCCCTCTACCGCCTCTCTCTCTTCCATCCATCCATCCACCCACCTTGCACTGCCTAGCTTCCCTTTCTCTCTTCTGAACAGTTCCCTAATCGTATATATACACTTTGATGATGGCGAAAAGGCTAGCGGCAAAAAGTACGGCTGTGCCCTGATCGTTGGTGTCGAGCGTGCGCCCCTCAAGGTCACCAAGGTGATGCCCGAGAAGAAGATTGCCAGCCGCAGCCGCGTCAAGCCCTTTGTCAAGGTCATCAACTACTCGCACCTGATGCCCACCCGCTACTCGTTTGACCTGGAGGTCAAGACCGCCATCACCAACGAGTCGTTGAAGGATCCC
>CAYJEC010000784.1:0-1837 GCA_964369025.1 uncultured Ideonella sp.
GAGCACGGCCCAGGGCAGCGTCGAGCTGAACGGGATCACCTGCAGGCGCGGCACGACCACATACTCGGCGTAGCCGCCGTCGAAGACGCGGCCCATGCCGCCCAGCATGGTGGCGACCTGCTGGCCACGAGTCAGGCTGCGGTCACTATCGCCGTCGGGCTCCTCGTCGATCAGGCCGACCGCTTCGATGCCCAGCACGCGCGGGAACGTGACGCCTTGCGACAGGCCCAGCCGCGTGTGCAACTCGGAGCGGTTCAGGCCAAACGCGCGCACCGCAATGCGCACCCAGCCTGGCGGCGGTTGCGGCAGGGGAAATGTCGAAAACACCAGGTTCTCGGGACCGCCGGGCTGGCTCAATACCACCGCGCGCATCGGTCAGTCGTCCCAACGGGCGTAGATCAACGCCGCACGGCAGTGGCTCGCGCCAAACACGTCCACGCCGGCCAGCTTGTCGATCCAGCGCCCCTGGATCTCGGTGGCGCATTGCGCGACCACGCCGTCGAGGAGTGTGCGGAAAACTGCGAACTTGTTGTCCCAACTGTACTTTTGCGCGGCCTGCGACATCACCTTCATCTGGTCGGTCCCGTCATGAATGCGCTTAACGGTCTTGTAGACATCGAGTGCGTAGTCTTTGGTCATCTGCACATCCTGGCGATCGGCCAGGTAGGTGAGATGGCCGGGCACCAAGACGTCGAAGTCATAGGCCAGCAGCCGGTCGAACACCTTCAGGTAGGCGTGCATGTTGGTGCTGAGGTCGAAGTCCATGAACGGCACATGGCCTGCGGCAAGGGTGTCGATGGCCATCAAGAACTTGCGCCCCGGCAGGTAGATGAGCAGATCCCCTTCGGGCGAGTGCCATTGCCCTTTCTTCAGCTCGACGGTCATCGTGCCTAGCTTCAGCGTGCGCTGGTTCTTGAAAGTGCTGGTGGGGATGGGGCGTCGCAGGTCCTTCTTCTCACGCAGGAAGGCCGCCGTATCCGCCTCGGCCACGATCGCCAGTTTGGGCACCTGCTTGACGAGCACGCCGGCCCCGGCAATGTGGTCCAGGTGGGCGTGTGAATAGACCAGCTGCACAATCGGTTCTTTCGTGACCTCGGCGACCGCCTTGACGATGTGTTGGGCGAAGGACTCGGGCGCATCGAACAGAATCACGCCCTTGCCGGTGGTCACGAAGGCGGACTGGTAGAGGCCGTCGGTGATGACATAGACGTCCGGCTTGACCTGCTTGACCAAGTAGCCCTTCTGCTGGTCGACCGCCAGCGCGCGCGCCTTGATTTGCGGCAGCACGGACACGTAGTTCGGCAGCTTTTCGGCTTCCTGCGCCTGCGAGGCCGTGCTGAATGAGAGACCCAGCGCCAGCGTGAGCGTGGCGAGGGTGGCGGAAAGCTTCGATGTCTGCATGGTGCTTTTTCCTTGGTGGCGAGCGCCGCGCGTTCAGGCGTGCGCCAGACTGGTGGCGAACAGGTAGCGGTGGATGCGCCAGGCATCGCCCTCGCGGTGGAATACGAAGAGCTCGTTGTTGCCCTCGTCGCCTTCCGTGCCAGCGGCGAGCACGCGCGTGCGCCCGGCAGAGCTGGTGCGCACCCAGGCCCAGTCGCCGGCTTCTTCTATCTCGTGCACGGTGAAGCGCACGTTGAGCTTCAGGGTGTTAAAGACATGGTCATAGCCGGCACGAACGGCAGCGCGGCCGACCAGCGCGGGTGCGCCCTGCGGCATGAACACCGGGTCGGCGCCGTACAGGCCGAGGATGGTGTCGAGGTCGCTCGCGTTCAGGGCGGTCTGGTAAGCACGGATGACTTGATCGATGGACATGGCACGCTTCCTGGGGCTACTTCGG
>CAYJEC010000785.1:0-1836 GCA_964369025.1 uncultured Ideonella sp.
CGCTACACGGCGGACCGCAAGATCCGCAGCGACGACGCCTACACCCCCGGCAACGTGGGCGGCAAGCGGCCAGACCGCGCCAGCCTGGTCTACGCCCAGCGCTGCAAGGAGGCCTACCCCGAGGTGCCCATCGTGCTGGGCGGCATCGAAGGCAGCCTGCGCCGCATCGCCCACTACGACTACTGGCAAGACAAGGTGCGCCGGTCCGTGCTGGTGGACGCCAAGGCCGACCTGCTGCTCTACGGCAACGCCGAGCGCGCCATCGTCGAGATCGCCCACCGCCTGGCCGCGCGGGAGCCGGTGGGCCACATCACCGATGTGCGCGGCACGGCGTTCGTGCGCCGGCACGACGACCCCACGGCCGCCGGCTGGTTCGAGCTCGATTCCAGCGAGGTGGATCTCCCCGGCCGCATCGACGCCCACATCAACCCCTACCAGACCACCAGCGAGCAGGCCGAGGCACAAGGTGGCACGTGCGCCAAGGAAGATGGCCCGGGCAGCGTGGCCGAGCCAGCGTTCAAGCCCATCGCCTTCGTGCGCAACGTCAGCGGCCGCGTGGCCCTGCCGCCGCGCGAGAAGACGGTCGTGCGCTTGCCCAGTTTCGAGCAGGTGCGCAGCGACCCCGTGCTCTATGCACACGCCAACCGCGTGCTGCACCTGGAGACCAACCCCGGCAACGCCCGTGCGCTGGTGCAGCGCCACGGCGAAGGCAAGACCGCCCGCGAGGTGTGGATCAACCCGCCGCCCATCCCGCTGACCACGGCCGAGATGGACCACGTGTTCGACCTGCCCTACGCCCGCTCGCCGCACCCGGCTTATGCCGACGAGAAGGGTGGCCACGACGGCGCCACCAAGATCCCGGCCTGGGAGATGATCCGCTTCAGCGTGAACATCATGCGCGGCTGCTTTGGTGGCTGCACCTTCTGCTCCATCACCGAGCACGAGGGCCGCATCATCCAGAGCCGCAGCGAGGATTCGGTGATCCGCGAGGTCGAGGAGATCCGCGACAAGGTCAAAGGCTTCACTGGCGTCATCAGCGACCTGGGTGGCCCCACGGCCAACATGTATCGCATCGGCTGCAAGAGCCCGGCCATCGAGGCCGCGTGCCGCAAGCCCAGCTGCGTGTACCCCGGCATCTGCCCCAACCTGAACACCGACCACGGCCCGCTGGTGAAGATGTACCGGCGCGCCCGTTCGCTGAAGGGCATCAAGAAGATCCTGATCGGCTCCGGCCTGCGCTACGACCTGGCCGTGCAATCACCCGAGTACGTGAAGGAACTGGTGCAGCACCACGTGGGCGGCTACCTGAAGATCGCCCCCGAGCACACCGAGGGCGGCCCGCTCAGCAAGATGATGAAGCCGGGCATCGGCACCTACGACAAGTTCAAGGCGATGTTCGACAAGTTCAGCGCCGAGGCCGGCAAGGAACAGTTCCTCATCCCCTACTTCATCGCCGCCCACCCGGGCACCAGCGACGAGGACATGATGAACCTGGCCGTCTGGCTGAAGCGCAACGGCTTCCGCGCCGACCAGGTGCAGACCTTCTACCCCAGCCCGATGGCCACCGCGACCGCGATGTACCACACCGGCCGCAACCCGCTGAAGGGCATCCACCGCGACCCCAAGCGCGGCGGCGAACTGGTGGATGTCGTGCGCGGCGACCGGCGCCGCCGCCTGCACAAGGCCTTCCTGCGATACCACGACCCCAACAACTGGCCACTCCTGCGCGAGGCGCTGAAGGACATGGGCCGCGCCGACCTCATCGGCAACGGCAAGCACCACCTGATCCCCACCTGGCAGCCGGCCACCGACGGCAGCTACCAGAGTGCGCGGCGA
>CAYJEC010000786.1:0-1832 GCA_964369025.1 uncultured Ideonella sp.
CAGATGGCGCTTGTTCTTGGTGGTCTTCTTGGTCAGGATGTGACGTTTGAAGGCTTGACCGCGCTTGACGGTGCCACCCGGACGAACGCGAAAACGCTTCTTCGCGCTGCTCTTGGTCTTCATTTTGGGCATGACTGCTCCTTTTAAATGACCTCTGCTGGGCGGCCCCGCGGGTGCGGTGCACTTGATGGCCTGCAGCGGCTTCTGCTTCAACCCGGCGGCGACCAGACCACCGGGTGAATTCTTCAAATCAACTTCAACGCTTCTTCGGTGCCAGCACCATGATCATCTGGCGCCCTTCCAACTTGAGCATGTGCTCCACCATCGCCACATCGGACAGTTCGTCGCGGATGCGTTCGAGCAGCCGCATGCCGATGTCCTGGTGGGTGATCTCGCGGCCGCGGAACCGCAAGGTCACCTTGCCCTTGTCACCGTCTTCGGCAATGAAGCGGCGCAGGTTGCGCATCTTGATCACGTAGTCGCCTTCGTCGGTGCCCGGGCGGAACTTCACTTCCTTGACCTCGATGACCTTCTGCTTGGACTTGGCCTCGGCAGCGCGCTTCTGCTCCTGGTACTTGAACTTGCCGTAGTCCATCAGCCGGCAAACCGGCGGATCGGCGGTGGCAGCAATCTCGACCAGATCCACGTCGGCTTCGGCTGACATGCGCAAGGCGTCCTGGATGCTGACGATGCCCAAAGGCTCGTTCTCGACGCCGTTCAGGCGCACATTCAAGGCTGTGATCTCGCGGTTCAGTCGATGCTTGCGCTCGACGTTGGGCATCCGACGGTCGGCAAAGGTAGCGATGGTTCAAACCCCTCAAACGGGCCCTCAGGCAAGAGGAAGACCCGACAGAAAACTTCTGGCGCACAAAAACCGAGGCAAAGACTCAGGCCTTGGCCGTGATGTCACTGGCGAGCTTGGATTGAAACTCTGCGAGGGACATCACGCCCAGATCCTGATTGCCTCGGGCGCGCACCGCGACGGCCCCGCTTGCCTTTTCCTTGTCGCCAACGACGAGGATGAACGGGACCTTTTGCATTGAATGCTCGCGGATTTTATACGTGATCTTCTCGTTGCGCAAATCGGCCTCCACCCTAACTCCTTGTTTTTTCAGAGTTTTCACGACTTCAGCCACATAGTCGGCTTGGGAATCGGTGATCGCCGTGACCACCACCTGCACCGGCGCCAGCCACGCCGGCAGTGCCCCCGCATGCTGCTCGATGAGAATGCCAATGAACCGCTCGAGGCTGCCGACGATCGCCCGGTGCAGCATCACAGGCGTCTTGCGCTCTCCCGACTCGGCCACGTACTCGGCGCCCAGGCGTTCGGCCATGAAGAAATCAACCTGCATGGTGCCGCACTGCCACTCCCGGCCCAGCGCGTCCTTGAGCGTGTATTCGATCTTCGGCCCGTAAAAGGCGCCATCTCCCGGCGAAATGACGAAATCGCAACCAGAACGGCGCAGGCTCTCCATCAGCGCGTGCTCGGCCTTGTCCCAGCTCTCGTCGGCACCGATGCGTTGCTCCGGCCGAGTGGCCACCTTGTAGAGAATGTTCGTGAAGCCGAAGTCGGTGTAGACCGTCTGGAGCAGTGCCGTGTAGGCGACGCACTCGTCCAGGATCATGTCCTCGGTGCAAAAGATGTGGCCGTCATCCTGCGTGAAGCCGCGCACCCGCATGATGCCGTGCAACCCGCCCGTGGGCTCGTTGCGGTGGCACTGGCCGAACTCGCCGTAGCGCAGCGGCAGGTCGCGGTAGCTCTTGATGCCCTGCTTGTAGATCAGGATGTGGCCCGGGCAGTTCATCGGCTTCAGGGCGTAGTCGCGCTTCTC
>CAYJEC010000787.1:0-1832 GCA_964369025.1 uncultured Ideonella sp.
CCACCCCTACGCCAGTGCTCGATCTCCTACCGTCACTTTTGACAACGAAAACAAATCGACCCCCAGCCGACCGTCTGGCGGCTGTGCTACACGCTGCAGCAGCTGGGCTACCTGGTGCAGGCGCCCGACAGCGACAAGCTGCGCATCGGCATGGCAGTGCTGGGGCTGGGCCAGTACGCGCTGGGCTCGGGCGACATCGGCGAGCTGGTGCTTCCCGAAATGGCGCAGATCGCCAAGCTCACCGGCGCGGCGGTGTCGATGGGCATCGTGGACCAGGACGACATCCTCATCGTCAACCGTGCGCAGGGCGACGGCCACCTGCTGATCAACATGTCGGTCGGCTCGCGGCTGCCCATTGCCACCTCCTCGGCGGGCTGGGCCTACCTGGCCGGCCTGCCGGCCCAGGTGCGTGAAGAGGTGCTGCAGAAACTCAAATACCAGAACACCGGCAAGTGGACGGCGTTGCGCGCTGCCATCGAGTCGGCCGCCGCCAACCTGGGCACCAACGGCTACGTCCTGAACGAAGGCTTCTACCACCCCGACGTGAACGCGGTGGCGGCGCCTGCGTTCGACAGGCTCGGCAAACCGCAGTACGTCGTGTCTTGCGGCGGGCCCAACCTGAAGGCCAAGTTCATGCGCGACGAGGTGGGGCCGCGCATCAGCCGCCTCGCGCGCAAGATCACCGTGGCCCTGGCCGCCCGTTCCATCTAGTGGGTGGCGTCATGGCGGCCACGGGCCGTCCGCCGTAAACTCGCTTAGCGAATTTACTATCCGCACAATTGCGTGGCCGCCGGGCTTGGGCAAGAATGCGGCGGGAGATCCACATGACCAGCAGCCTGACCCAATCCATCGCCGGCTTTGCCGCGGGCTTTTCCAGGCAGGAGATTCCTGCCGCATCCCTCACGCTGGCGCGCGAGGCCTTCATCGACCTGCTCGGCGTGATGCTGGCCGGGTCCGGCGAGCCGGTCGTCCAAATCCTGAAAACCACCACGGCGGGCGACACCGCCGGCCCCGGCTGCAGCCTGCTGCTCGAGCCCGGCCTGCGGCGCAGCGCAACGGCCGCGGCGCTGGTCAACGGGACGGCGGCGCACGCGCTGGACTTTGACGACGTGCAGTTCAATGCGCACCCGAGCACGGTGCTGGTGCCCGCCATCCTGGCCGAGGCCGAACGCAGCGGCGCGTCGGGCCTGCAGGCGCTGCAGGCCTATGTGCTGGGCTACGAGGTCTGGGGCGAACTGCACAGCCGCGAGAAAAATCCGTACCACGACAAGGGCTGGCACCCCACCGCCGTGATGGGCCCGATGGCCGCCACCGCCGCCGTGGCCTTTTTGCGCGGCCTGGACCTTGAGGCCACACGCACGGCGCTGTCGCTCTCGGCCAGTTTCACGGGTGGCGTCGTGGCCAACTTCGGCTCGATGGCCAAGCCGATGCATGCCGGCCGCGCGGCCGCATCGGCCCTCCATGCGGTGGACCTTGCCGAGGCCGGCTTCACCGCAGGCGGCGACGGCATCGGGGCGCATGACGGCCTTTTGGCGGCCCTGTCCACCCACGGCCGCGTGAACCGGGATGCCGCCACCGGCCTCGGCACCCGCTGGTTCTCCACGACCACACCGCTCATCTTCAAGAAATACCCGGTCTGCTTTTCGTCGCATCGCCCGATCGACGCCATCCTGGATCTCGCACGGATCCATCACCTGCGCGCGCAGGATGTGGCGCAGATCGATGTGGCCGTGCGCGGCACGCAGGCGCGTGTGCTGCGTTTCGAGCGCCCGCAAACCGCGCTGGAGGCCAAGTTCAGCATGCAGTTCGCCGTGGCCTGCGCGCTCTTGCGC
>CAYJEC010000788.1:0-1823 GCA_964369025.1 uncultured Ideonella sp.
GCTCTCACACCCTTGAATGCACTTTTCGGGGGGCATTTTGTGAGTGGCCGAGCCGACATTCTTCACATCGCGACCATGGTTCGCCTCGGTGCGCACGAAAGGGGGTGGTTGCCCTTGGCAACCACCCCCCTGTTCGGTCGATTCAGCGCTGGGCTCGAACGAAGCCCGCCCGCTCAGCCGCCTCGGTGGAACTGAACCACACGTCGGTGATCGTGCGCTCATAGCCACCGGTTCCCTGCAGGTGGTACTTCATCGAGCGCTCGTTGCCCTTGATGATGAAGTCCTCGGGCGGTTCCGCCCCCACGTACGAACCTTCGCCGTAGGGGCTTTCAGCTAAAGGGGAGGCATCACCCTTTGCGTCCTTCGCAGCCTTCTCGGCAGACCTCTTCGCGTGATCGGCGGCGTCCTTGAGGTCGTCGGCCGCATCACCCGATGACTGCTTGACGTCGTCAACGGCGTCATCGACAGAGTCCTTGACGTCTTCGGCCTTGCTCTTCGCGGCATCGACTGCGTCGCCGGCCGCCCGCTTGGCGTCGTCGACAGCGTCCTCGGCCTTGTCCTGGACGTCGGCTGCCGCGTCCTTGACGTCGTCTGCAATGTCCGCGGCCTTCTTCTTCACGTCGTCCGCAATGTCAGCGGCCTTCTTCTTCACGTCGTCCACCACGTCGGCGGCCTTGTCCTTGGCCTTGTTCACGACATCGGCAACGGGGTCGGCGACATACGGCCGCGAGGGCTCGTGGGTCTCCCAGCCGGACTCCTGAGGAGCGAGCAGACGCTTGACGGCGTAGACCACACCGGCCAGGACGGCCCCGGCGAGAGCGATCAGGCCGATGGTCTTGCCCACGCTGCGGCGCTTCGGCTTGGGCAGGGGGATCAGTTCCTCCTCTTTCACCAGGTCGGCCGCCTTGTAGAGGGCCGCGGCCAGCCAGGGCAGAAAGTCGTTCTGCACCCGGTCGCGGGCCACATCGACGGTGGGCGCAACGCGTTGCAGAGTCTCTTCGACCACCGGACGCACCTTGTTCACCGCATGGTCGACGGCCGGTGTGACCTTGTCGAGGGCGTCGTCCAGAACGGGATGCACCTTGTCGAGCGTGTCTGCCGCGAACCGCGCCGAGCGCTTGCGGGCCTGTTTCAGGGTCGGCTCCAGGCGCTCATAGGTGTCGGCGGCATAGGCGCCCGCGCTCTTGAACGTGGGCTCGACCCGGTCGTAGGCGTCCTTCAACGCGGGTTCCAGGCGCTCGTAGGCGTCCGAGGCGAACTCGGAGCCACGCTTGCGGGCCTGGTCGAGAACCGGTTGCACACGGTCGTACGCATCGGTTGCGAACTCGGCTCCTCGCTTGCGGGCACCTTCGACGTAATCGCCGGCATGCTCGACCAAGGGGGTGATGCGCTGCACCGCCTCGTCGAGAATGGCCTGACCGGAATCGGCGGCTGAGTGGGCGGCCGATTCGACGGCCTTCAGCGGCTTTCGCTTCACTGTTCCTCCAGTGGGTTTGGGATGATCGCGGCTGTACCGCGTGAAGCCAAAGTACCCGGCGGCCGAGGGCGCCGAACAGGTGTGTGGGCCATTCCCACCGTTGGGGGTGTACTGAGCGTCAGGCGGGGCTTCGATCGAGAACCCGGCGAGCCTCGTCGACGATCTCGTCGGCCACCTCGTCGAGCAGGGGTGAGCGCAGATTCCACTGCTGCCAATGCAACGGCACGTCGACTGGGTTGCCGCCGAGAATGACCAGGTCGCCGGCCGCGAGTGGCGCCGCCGATTGGAAGGCGGGCAGCAGCCCCCAGCCGAGGCCGGCGATCACCGCCCGGGCATAGTCGTTGGA
>CAYJEC010000789.1:0-1822 GCA_964369025.1 uncultured Ideonella sp.
TTGGTGCGCACCATGCCGAGGTCGGAGCCGGCACCGGGTTCGCTGAGCAACTGACACCACAACTCCCTGCCGTGCAGTGCAGGACCGATATGCCGGGCCAGCACCTCAGGGCTGGCGTGCGCGGCCACCGACGGAATCACCATGCCCAGGCTGACCGCGAAAACATGCGTGGGCACCCGGTAGCGCCCCTCCTCCTCGCGGAAGATCACCTCCTGGATCGGCGTGCCGCCGCGCCCACCCATGGCCTGGGGCCAGGTGATAGCGCCGAAGCCGGCCGCAGCCTTGCGGCCCTGCCATTCGCGCGCCGCCTGAACGCGGGCACCGGCGTCCAGCGAACTGCCAAAGACTTCATCGGGGCGGGCCTTCAATTCGGCGTTGGCGGCCAGCCATCGCCGGCATTCGGCGCGAAAGGTGGCTTCCTCGGGAGTGTCATCGAAATCCATACGGGCCTCGTTGTCGGTGCCGGGTCAACTGACGGCGGGGGCTTCAAGTTGCGCGGCGAGTGCCAACACCAGGCGCTCGCGCCACTCATGCACGCTGCCCAGCATCACAGCGTACTGGCGGGCCCGCCGATAGAAGAGGTGGCAATCGGTCTGCCAGGTCACTCCCATGCCACCGTGGGTCTGGATGTTCTCCTGCGCCGCCAGGCTGAAGGCCTCGGTGGCGGCCACGCGCGCGGCGGCGGCGGCAATCGCCAGCTCGCCAGCGCGCTCGGGTTGCCGCGCATCCTTGTCCAGCGCCCAGGCGCCGTACCAGCAGTGCGCGCGGGCCAGTTGATTGGCGGTGTACATGTCGGCCAGCTTGTGCTTGATGCCCTGGTACGAACCGATGGGCCGGCCGAAAGCCTTGCGCTCGCGCGCATAGGCCGCGGCCATCTCGAGCGCGGCATCGGCACCACCCAGTTGCTCGAAGGCCAGCAGCACCGCGGCACGGTCGCGTACACGCTGCAGCAGGGCCTGTGCATCGCCGCCCTGAGCCAGCCGCTCGGCCGGCGTGGCGTCGAAGCCCAACGCGGCATAGGGCCGTGCAGCGTCCAGCGTGGCGAGCCGCCGGCGCGTGACCGTGGCGTCCAGCTCGGCGGCCACCCAGCACCAGCAGCCGGCTTCGTCGCGTGCCAGCACGACGGCCAGCTTCGCGGCCTCGCCATCGGGCACCAATGGCGCCTGGCCCCGCAGCACGCCGCCCCGATACTCGGGCAGCTCGGTGGCCGATTCCTCGTCCAGCGGCGCCGCCAGCGTGGCGGCCTCGCCGTGGCCGATGCGGGCCAGCCATCGCGTTTGCTGCGATTCGTCGGCCCCCAATAGCAGCGCCTGCGTGGCCAGGTACATCGTCGAGGCCAGCGGCAGCGGCGCCAGCTGTCGGCCCGCCTCTTCGGCCAGCACGCACAACTCCAGCGCACCGAGCCCGGCGCCGCCGCAGGCCTCGGGCAGCATCAGCGCCGTGGCGCCGAGCCCGGCCAGACCCACCCACGCCGCGGCGTCGTGGCTGCCGCCTTGTTCCATCAGCGTGCGCGACCGGGCCAGTGGGACTTCGTGGACGAAGAACTTGCGCAATTCGTCGCGCAGCAGGCCCTGGTCGGCCGAGAAGTCGAAGTTCATGCTGCTGGTACGCCCATACGCGCCCTGCGACCGTGGAAGGTCTGCCCCTTGGCGGCCATGTCACGCAGCAACGGGGGCGGCCTGAGCTGTTCACCGAAGAGATCGGCCAGGCGGTCGGCCTCGGCCACGAAGGCCTTCAGGCCGACGCCATCGATGAAGCAGAACGGCCCGCCGGTGTAAGCCGGGTAGCCTACGCCGAGGATGGCACCGATGTCACCGTCGGC
>CAYJEC010000790.1:0-1820 GCA_964369025.1 uncultured Ideonella sp.
GTACACAGCGCGCGGATCAGGCGCAGCGACTCCCAAGCCTCATCGAAGCGCACCGTCACGCGCGCCGCCCCGTCGCCGTTGAGGTGGGAGGCCATGCGCACGTCGAGCTGGTCGTAGGGCGGCCAGGGCGGGTTGCAGCGCAGATCCCAGGCCTGGCCGCTGGCGCGGCCGGCCAGGCCGGTCAGGCCCAGCTGCGCGGCCAGCTGCGGCGCTACGCGGCCGGTGGTGATGAAGCGGTCCTGCAGGCCGGAGTGCTCGTCGTAGATGCTGTGCAGGCGCCTGATCTCGGGCTCGATGGCGTCGCACTGCGCGACCAGCCGGGCCAGCGCCGCGGCGTCGACATCGACAGCGACGCCGCCAGGCACGACGCGGTCCATCATCAGGCGGTGGCCGAACAAGGCCATCGACAGGCGCTGCCAGTCCTCGCGCAACCGCGAGAACTGCGCCAGGCCGACGGCGAAGGCAGCGTCGTTGCCGAGCGCACCCAGGTCGCCCAGGTGGTTGGCCACGCGTTCGCGCTCGAGCAACACGGCGCGCAGCCACTGCGCCCGCTCGGGCACGCTGCAGCCGGTGGCGGCCTCCAGCGCCATGCAGTAGGCCCAGGCGTAGGCCACGGTCGAATCGCCCGAGACGCGGCCGGCCAGGCGGTGCGCGTCCTGCGGCGCCAGCTCGGTGAATCGGCGATCGATGCCCTTGTGCACATAGCCCAGCCGCTGCTCCAGCCGCAGCACCTTTTCGCCGACGACCGAGAAGCGGAAGTGGCCGGGCTCGATGATGCCGGCATGGACCGGGCCGACGGCGATCTCGTGCACCCCTTCGCCCTCGACCCGCACGAAGGGGTAGGGCGTGGGCTCGGCCTGCCCTTGCCACAAGCCGTGGTCTAGCCAGGGCCGGGTGTCGACGGCGCCCTCGGCCTGGATGCCGTTCAGCTCTCGCGCCGCGCGCTGCATGCGGCCGGCCGCCGGGAACAGGCGCGCCAGGTCGGGGTAGGTGGCGCCATCGGGCAGGGGCAAGTCGATCCAGGCCAGCCCGTCGTCGAAGGCGAAGGCGTAGGCGGCGCAGGCCACGGGCGTGCCATCCGCATGCGCGCTGCCCCACATCGACACCAGATGGCCGCCGCCCCGGGCCACGTCCTCGGCGACAGCGAGCCAGCCCTCGCGGTCGACCACGCCGTGGCGGATCGCCAGCGGCGTGGGCAGCGGCACGAGCATCGACATCGCGTTCAGCCCCCGGCCAGCATCGCGGCCGCCTGGCGGTACCAGGCGTCCAGGTAGGGCGGCACGTACAGGCCCAGCATCAGGCCCAGGCCCAGGTGCACGAACACCGGTATCAGTGCTGGCGGGTGGGCCAGCGGGTTGAGCGTGGTGTCGCCGAAGACCATGGGCTGCACGCGGCTGAACACGGAAGCGAAGGCCAGGCCCAGCGTGACCAGCAGGAAGGGCGTGGCCCAGGCATGCTCGCGCATCGCCGTGGTGACGATCAGGAACTCGCTCGCGAAGACCCCGAAAGGCGGCATGCCGAGGATGGCCAGCGCACCCAGCATCAGGCCCCAGCCGACCGTGGGGCTGACGCGGATCAGGCCGCGGATCTCGTCCATCATCTGGGTGCCGGCCTTCTGCGTGGCGTGGCCGACGGCGAAGAAGATGGCCGACTTGATCAGCGAATGCACGGTCATGTGCAACAGGCCGGCGAAGTTGGCGATCGGCCCGCCCATGCCGAAGGCGAAGGTCATCATGCCCATGTGCTCGATGGACGAGTAGGCAAACATGCGCTTGACGTCTTTCTGCCGAATGATGAAGAACACCGCCGCCACCACCGAG
>CAYJEC010000791.1:0-1819 GCA_964369025.1 uncultured Ideonella sp.
CCTCCAGAAGAAGGCCCGATGCCCCAGGAAGAGGGCGAACAGTACCCCGGGGATGCTCCAGAAAGTGGGTACAAGCAGTGCGACTGCCGAGCCAACTGACACGCCGGCCAGCAATGCTGCTGGCCCGGTGAAGAACTGCCAGGGCAGCGTCATGCCACGGGCGTCGGCTGCGCAAAACCAGCAGGTAAGACTGCCCACAGCCAGCGCCACGGCCTGAACGACCAAACCTTGGATTGCAACTGCCAACGAAATGTGCGCCACAGGGCGCCAACGCGGCACACTCGCAGGGAGCCCTTCCTGAACGTCGGGGCCGATGTTCAGCAGCACAAGCGCCACAACCGCAGCAGCCGATGCAGGCGACAGCAGGAGTGTCGCCCCACTCCATACCGAGAGCATCCAGGCCCAGTCAAGCCTCCAGCCGAAGGGGACTCCGTCAACGGGCTGCACATTGACCATCACCGCCAACTGAGCCAAAGCAAGCACAGGTAGAATCAACTTCCACGTCGCTCGGAGCCACATGCCGATAGCACTCACTCCTCGGCCTCCCCGATCATGCCAAGGAGCCATTCTTCATTCATCTCAGGACAGATGGCCCCCTGGTACACAATGTGACCACTCCGCAGCACGATGACAGAGGACGCCAAAGACAAAACGTCCTCGATCAGGTGGCTGGACAGCACAACGGTGCCGCTCGTTCGTTCTCGGATCAGCTGAACCATGGTCGCCCGCTGGCGCGGATCCAGACCTGTGCTTGGCTCGTCGAGCAGCAGGACCGTAGCCTCCGCGGCCAAGGCCTGCGCCAACCACACTCGACGGACCATTCCTCCTGACAACTTGCCCAGTTTGTCTCCGCTGCGGGCGCTGAGCCCGACCGCCTCAAGCGCCTGGGCCGTGCGGGCCTCAGCCACTGGCCGGCTTAGGCCGCGCATCCAACTGAGATAGCTGACAAACTCGAAAGCCGAGAGATTGCGGGGGACAGCGCCGGACTGCGGCATGTAGGCGACGTGCTGGAGCGCCGTCATACGTTGACGGCGATCATAGGGGTCCAGGTCATCGACGCTGACCCGTCCCGCGGTGGGTTCGAGAGCCCCCGACAGAGCGCGCAGGAGTGTTGTCTTCCCAGCGCCATTGGCGCCCAGCAGAGCAGTCACTCCTCCGGTCAGAGCGAACGAAGCATCAGAGACCGAGGGAGCCCTCGTCCGGGGATACCGAACGGTCAGAGCCTCAGCACGGATCAACTAGATCTGGCCTTGAGACTGGCTGCCGCATGGATCTATCGCCCAGGCGACATCAACGCACGTCTTCGCCGCGCCGGTCCACGGGCCGTATGTGGGCGCCCCGTAACTCACCTTGTTCGCCACGCTGGTGTAGGACGTGCTCGTCGTGTTCGTGCTGCGCACAAACACCGTCTGGGCAGAGTTCCAGCGCCCATGACATGTGATTTTCGGCTTGACATTTGCTCCTCTGGCGTGAATACGGGGAGCGTAGCAGCAGCGTCCGAGTAAATCGGATAGGCCCGCAGAAGCGGTGACTAAAGTTACTATGCTCAGTGACTATTGAGCATCCCAATCTGTAGGATCATCCTCACACACCGCCACAATTACGACTGTCAAACACACGACGGCGGTTGCGACATCCTGTTGTGCGTCTCGCATGGCGCAGATGATCGTGTCACGCTCGGCGACGACGGTCGCTGGCTCGGCGACGACGGTCGCTGGCCGGGCCGGATTTGGTTTCGGGTGGTCGGCGGCGTCAGGCTGCCGATGAACACCTGAGCAAGCGGCCCGGCGTGCATCTTTGCACCATCCACGCGGGGCCG
>CAYJEC010000792.1:0-1818 GCA_964369025.1 uncultured Ideonella sp.
TGTCCGCTCCGTCCATCGTGATCGGCCTGTTCATCTACGCCGTGGTGGTGTCGCGCTTCCAGTCGTTTTCTGCCTGGGCCGGCATCCTGGCATTGGCGCTGATCGTCATCCCGGTGGTGATTCGCCAGACCGAGAACATGCTCAGCCTCGTGCCGAACGCGATGCGCGAGGCCGCTTATGCGCTGGGTACGCCGAAGTGGAAGGTGATTCTCGCCATCACGCTGAAAAGCGTGCGTGCCGGCGTTCTCACCGGCGTGCTGCTGGCGGTGGCCCGCATCTCGGGCGAAACCGCGCCGCTGCTGTTCACGGCCTTGTCCAACCAGTTCTGGACCTCGAACCTCGGCGAGCCGATGGCCAGCCTGCCGGTGACCATCTTCAAGTTCGCGATGAGCCCCTATGAGAACTGGCAGAAGCTGGCTTGGGCCGGCGTCTTCCTGATCACGATGGGCGTGCTGGCGCTGAACATCCTGGCGCGCGTGCTGTTCCGAAACAAACACTGATCTCAAGGCCCCACATGGACGCCAAAGTCGACCTGCCCGTGACCGAAAAATCCAAGATCGCCTGCCGCGACTTGAACTTCTACTACGGGAGCTTTCACGCGCTCAAGCACATCAACCTGGATATCCCGGAGAAGAAGGTCACCGCCTTCATCGGCCCGTCGGGCTGCGGCAAATCCACCTTGCTGCGCACACTCAACCGCATGTTCGAGCTCTACCCCGAGCAGCGCGCCGAGGGCCAGATCCTGGTCGACGGCGAGAACGTGCTCGACCGCGGGCTCGACGTCTCACTCATTCGTGCCAAGGTCGGCATGGTCTTCCAGAAGCCCACGCCCTTTCCGATGTCGATCTATGACAACGTCGCGTTTGGCGTGAAGCTCTTCGAGAACCTGTCCCGGGTCGAGATGGATGAGCGCGTCGAATGGGCGCTGAAGAAATCGGCGCTGTGGAACGAAGTGAAGGACAAGCTGGGCCAGAGCGGCTCGGGCCTTTCAGGCGGCCAGCAGCAGCGCTTGTGCATCGCACGTGGCATCGCCATCAAGCCCGAGGTTCTGCTGCTCGATGAGCCCACCTCGGCGCTGGACCCGATCTCCACCGGGAAAATCGAGGAGCTGATCAACGAGTTGAAGAGTGACTACACCGTGGTGATCGTCACCCACAACATGCAGCAGGCTGCGCGCAGCTCGGACTACACCGCCTACATGTACCTGGGCGACCTGATCGAGTTCGGGCCGACGTCGGACCTCTTCATGAAGCCGAAGAAGAAGGACACCGAGGACTACATCACTGGGCGGTTTGGGTGATGGCAGCGGCGCAGCAACGAGGACACTCAACATGACCGACAAACACCTCTCCACCCAATTCGACGCCGAGCTCAGCGGCATTTCGACCCGTGTGCTCGAAATGGGCGGCATGGTCGAGTCGCAAGTCGCGCGCTCGGTCTACGCGCTGACCAACTTCAGTGCCGACATCGCCTCCGATGTGCTGGTGACCGAAGAACGTGTCAACATGACCGAGATGGAGATCGACCGCGACCTGTCGACCATCATCGCGCGTCGCCAGCCGACGGCGCGTGACCTGCGGCTGCTGATCGCGATCTCGAAGACCATCGCCAACCTCGAGCGTGTCGGCGACGAAGCGGCGCGCATTGCGCGCACCGTGCAGCGGCTGGTCAACTCTGGCGCGTCGAGCCGCATGCGTCTGCCGGTCAACGACCTGGCCTACGAATCGGAACTGGCGGTTGCACAACTGCGCAAGGCGCTCGACGCTTTTGCGCGTCTCGATGTCGACAAGGCGATCGAGGTGCTGAAACAGGACGACC
>CAYJEC010000793.1:0-1591 GCA_964369025.1 uncultured Ideonella sp.
TCAGCTACAGCACGATGACGCCGCACAACCTGGCGGACAGCATGCGCCAGCGGATGGTCGGTACCTTTCCGCAACTGGCGGGCACAGGGATCGAGTTCGCCTGGGGCGGCTTCGTCGACATCACCATGAACCGGGCGCCGGACTTTGGCCGCCTGGGCGCCAACCTGTATTACCTGCAAGGCTTTTCCGGCCACGGGCTGGCCCTGACCGGCCTGGCTGGGCGGTTGGTCGCCGAGGCCATGCAGGGTGACACGGCGCGCTTTGACGTTTTTGCCCGCTTGAAGCACCATGGCTTCCCCGGTGGCCGCTGGCTGCGCACGCCCGCTCTGGTGCTGGGCATGGCCTGGTACCGCCTGAGAGACATCCTCGGATGAACGACATGACATCGCCCTCCACTCTCGATTCAGGCGCGCCGGCGGCACTGCAGCGCAAGCCGGTTGTTCTGGTGCCTGCCTGCAACCGCATGCTCGGCGAGCATCCCTTCCACGTCGCCGGCAAGAAGTATCTGGATGCCGTGCGGCTGGCGGGCGCCCAGCCGCTGATCGTGCCATACGCAGAGGCGGACGACATCGACGGGCTGCTCGACCTGGCCGACGGCGTGTTGCTGACCGGCTCGCCGTCCAATGTCCACCCCAGCTATTTCGGCGAAGAGGTGCATGACCCGGCGCTGCCGCTCGACCCACTGCGCGACAGCTGGACGCTGCCGCTGATCCGCCGCGTGGTCGACCGTGGCATCCCGCTCTTCACCATTTGCCGTGGCACGCAGGAAACCAATGTGGCGCTGGGCGGCTCGCTGCACCAGGCGGTGCACGAGGTAGACGGCCACCAGGACCACCGCGCCCCGGGCGATGCGCCGGCAGCCACCCAATACGGCCCGGCCCATGATGTGCTGGTGACGCCTGGCGGCCTGCTGGAGAAGGTGGTCGGCCGACCGACCTTCGAGGTCAATTCGGTTCATGGCCAGGCCGTCAACCGGCTGGCCGATGGCCTGCGGGTCGAAGCCCGTTCGCCAGATGGCGTGGTCGAGGGGTTCTCGGTGGCCGAGTCGACCGGCTTCTCTCTGTGCGTCCAGTGGCATCCCGAATGGCTTGCCGCCGACAACCCGGTTTCAGTGGCCATGCTCACCGCGTTCGGCGAAGCCTGCCGGCGCTACCGCGAAGGGCACCGCGGCCCCCACCCCTGACGGGCTTTCCAACTCCCATCGACGTTTTCACTCGGGGCCCGCGCGGCCCGAGCCCCGAACAAGGGGCGCAACCCGCGCGCATTGACACGAAAAGCAGGTGCCTGCCATGGCCAGCAAAGAACATTTCAATTTCGCCGAGCTCGAACAGTGGCTCAATGAAAACCGCGTCACCGAGATCGAGTGCCTCGTGCCTGATCTCACCGGTGTCGCCCGCGGCAAGATCCTGCCGCGCGAGAAGTTCACCGAGGACCGCGGAATGCGGTTGCCCGAGGCCATTGTCGGCATGGGTGTGACGGGTGAGTTCCCTGAAGAAGGTCCTTACTACGACGTCATCAACCCGACCGATCGCGACATGCACTTGCGGCCCGACCCGGCCACCGTGCGCATCGTGCCCTGGGCCACCGACCC
>CAYJEC010000793.1:1601-1816 GCA_964369025.1 uncultured Ideonella sp.
ACTGCTACGACCGTGACGGCAAGCTCGTGCCCTTTGCACCGCGCTCGGTGTTGCGCCGCGTCTGTGACCTGTTTGCCGCCGAAGGTTGGGAGCCCGTGGTGGCCCCTGAGCTGGAGTTCTACCTGGTGGCCCGCAACACCGACCCCGATATGCCGCTGAAGCCTCCGGTCGGCCGGAGCGGCCGCAGCGAAACCTCGCGCCAGGCGTATTCCATC
>CAYJEC010000794.1:0-1815 GCA_964369025.1 uncultured Ideonella sp.
ACAACCTCTTCGATCTGGATCAGGCGGCAGTGGTTGCTGCCGCGCAGAAGCAGCGCCGGACGCTCAAGAATCCGCCCATCGATGCGGACCGCTATCTGGAGATCCTGCTGAAACAGGGGCTGACGCGTGTGGTTCGGGACCTGGCGGGCTTTCGGACGGTTCTGTGAGTGGGCCGCTGCGGTCCCGAAGAGATGTCGCGCCGATCCTGCGGCGCACGTTTCTAGGCCATTCCTACGTTGTTGCAGCGGTCAGGGGCGATTGATAGACATTGATCAGCCGTTTGTGTTCCCCAGCGGTGGCGCACCGTGAGCCTGCCCAGTTGATGGCATGGGAGAAGGGTGTTGGCAACGCCATTGCGCGAGTCTGCTTTGGTGGTCGACTACCTTTGCGGCTGCGCTGGCGGCACAGCGCCAGAGCACCCGTGAAGCCGCTGGGCGCAGCAGAAGGGCGCCATCGCCATTTTTGTGCGGCCACTATCACTGGCAATACCGGCTCTCGGCCGAGTCGGCCATTCCCCCCTGCGCAGCAGCGTCGCAGCTCTGCAATAGCTCACCTGCCGCTCTGGGCAGGTGGTGCATACCGGCCGCCGCTTGAGTCCATTGGCTACCAGCCTTTCATACGGCATAGCCAGTGAGGCTCCTCAGATCTGTCCGCTCCAATGCAGATCGTGATTTGGGCGGTCAGCTGGCTGAGGGTCTGTGCGTTTGGCCTTGGGCGATCTCTGCTGCTTCTCGGGCGGCTTCTGGCAGCAGGCCGACGTAGTTGGCCCTCGGCCGCACATAGTCCCGGTCGAAGAACTGCTCCATGGCGTGAGCAATCCAGCCGACCATGCGTCCGATGGAGCTCACCGCAAGCTCCTCGCCCTGGAGCCCCAGTTTGTGTCCGACGAACAGCGCGGGCAGGATGAAGTCCATGTGTCGGCCCGACGCATCCAGCACGCATTGTTGGGCCTCGCTCAGTCGACGAAGTTCACCGTCGTTCTTGAACTGGCGCCTTAGGGCATCCATCAGCGGTTCGGTTCGCGCATCCGCCAGCCCGGGTCCGTCAGAAAAGCCCGGCAACTCCTCGCCGTGACGCATCCGGTCGACGACGGGCGCGTCACCACGCTTGGCCGAAAGCACTTCGAGCATGAAGCGCGACACCGTGGCGAAACGCTGGGACTGGAAACGCACGCCCTGCCGCATGATGAGACCAGCCGTCGCCACCATGTAGGGCGTCACGCCGGTGTTGGCGATCGCGCGTACGGCATAGGTCACCGGGTCGAACTCGTGATCAGCCGACAAGACGAGCGTCGTGCGGATCACGTCCTCCATGCCCTTGGGCGCCCTCAAAGCCTTCGATACAAGTACATGGATGGGCGCCGACTGCAATGCGCGTGACTGCGTGACGATTGCCGTGTACCACTTCAACACGTCGTGCGCGGTACGGACGTAGCCCGGCCTGCTCAAATCGTAGGCGCGAGGGTCGCTGCGTTCCACCGTCGGGAGGAGCGCGATGGCGCGCTCGCGGCTCGGCAGCTCCATTTGAGCTCCCAGCAAGCCGGTCCATTCGGTTGGTGATGATTTGGTTGCGGTGTCGCCGTTCTGGACGTCATCGGCCTGCCAAAGGAGCGCCGCCACCTCTTCAAGGGTGGCATGGCGCGCGAGCTCAACTGCACTCACACCTCGGAAGTAAAGGCCCCCGTCTAGTAAGAGTGTCAGCTCTGTATCGAGCGCCAGGGCAGAAGGCCGGACCTGGCCGCCATCGGCCGTAGATCCCTTGGCGAGCCGCTCGATGTCCGAGCGCCAGTACTTCCTGGACTTTGAGCCGGGGACG
>CAYJEC010000795.1:0-1813 GCA_964369025.1 uncultured Ideonella sp.
CGTTTGCTGACTGATCATGCAAACGGTGTGGGGTAACTGAGGTTTTTAGGTTCAACGCATAGATGGCGCTCTGCGCACTGCTCAGGTGACGGGCTTCCCGATGGCGTCGTCGGGCATACCACTCGATGAAACGTCGAACCCCTTCCCGCGTCAGCTCGGTGCGTTCGTCGATCGAGCCTTCCACGCAGTAGGTGCGGAATCGGCGGATCCACAGCTCATACAGGTGGGCGCTGCTGTCCTGCACGCAGCGATCGTCTTTCCAGATCCGGCGCATGTCCGCGCTCGTCGGGATGGCCGCTGCCGGGATGTGGTCGGTGCACGTGGGCTGCATGATGAAGTCTCCCGATGGGAGCCTGCAGGGTAAGGCGCTCGAACCCTTTGGTCAGGCCCCTTGTCGTGTTGGGGACCATCGCGACCACGGCGCGACAGGAAGCCCAGGGGGGGGCTGGCAGCCGTTGGAGAAACGACGTGGGAAGCGCCTGGCGAAGGCCGCACAGGTCGGACCGCCGGGCCGGCAGGCAGGCGAGTACCGATATCGGAAGCTCTGGCGAGAGCGGGTCGAAGGCTTGAAGTCCTGCCTCGATCGCCCGGATGCGGCGCCTGAGCCAGCGGAGCGCGCTCGGCAGCGTCACCGCGAAACCGCGCAGCGTGTCCGCAGCCGCCTCCAGGCTGCGTGCCGATTTGGCCTCCAACAGGACGCTCTCAATGTCCGACAGCAAGCCAGGCAGTCTGGCCGCCAGAAAGTCCGGCAACAAGCTGAAGGTGCGATGCCCTTCAGGGCAGTACCAACGCGCGATGCGCACGCCTTGAGGCGTTACACGTGGATAACTGCCATGGCGTGCGAACGAGCAGCCCCCCTGTGGATGCAGGGGACAGGCCGGCAGGCGTGCCGCACACCATTCCTTGTTCGCGATGTAAGCCGCGGGGGGCGACTGTGTCCGGAGCGCAAACTGCAACGCCGTTCTCCAACCCGTCGATCGTCCTCGATAGATCGGCAAATATTATGTGGAGTTCGCCCAGGCCTCGATCCCATGCCTGATCCCCGTATGAGCTGGGGACTGGCGAGCGTAACAGCCCGGCGGCTCCAGATAAAACGGGGCTCAAGATAATGCGCCTTATGTGGAGTTCCACATGAGGCGCACTGCCGACGCGAGTTCATCAACGCCGAAGCGGCCGAGCCCGCGCTGGCGGCCCAGGGGCTCTTGCCCAGCAGCCCGCTGACCAAGGCGCTCGCCTACGCGCACAAGCGACGCGCGGCGCTGGAAGTGTTTCTGGCCGACCCGGAGGTGCCGATCGACACCAATCACCTCGAACGGGCGCTGCGGCCGATTCCGATGGGTCGGAAAAATTGGATGTTCAGCTGGACCGAGCTGGGTGCCCAGCACGTCGGCGTCGTCCAGAGCCTGATTGCGACCTGTCGGCTGCACCACGTCGACCCGTACGACTATCTGGTCGACGTTCTCCAGCGTGTCGGCCAACACCCGGCCGCCGATGTCGCACAGCTCACGCCTCGGCTGTGGAAGCAGCACTTCGAAAAGACTCCGTTGCGCTCGGATATCTCAAAACGCGTGGCGTAGCAACTACGCCGCGGGCTGAACGCTTACGGCGCGGCCGATTGTCAGGGTCGTCGCCCAGCGGCAGGGCAATCTCGCCGGCATCGCTGGCAAGGTGGCCATGCACCAGCGCAATGTAATGCTTGCCGATGATGCGCTGCTCGAAGGCCAGGCTGAGGCGGCGCAGCATCTCGGGCCCACGGGCAAGCAGCACCAGCCCGGAGGTGGCCATGTCCAGGCGATGAGCGATCAGCGCGTCG
>CAYJEC010000796.1:0-1811 GCA_964369025.1 uncultured Ideonella sp.
CGTGCTGGGGAGTGCGGGCATCGATCCCGCCACGATTCACACGCTGATCGCCCGTCGCCGGGACGGCTACTGGGCGAACCGGCTCTTTGCACAGTCTTCCGACGAGAGCGCGGCGCTTGCAGCCTGTTACGACGCGCTGGAGGCGGCCGCAGATTTTCTGGCTATGAAGGCTCGGCATGAGGCCTGCTTCAGCTTTGCGAGCGCACAGGCCGGGCTGATCTGCTACCGGGACGAACTCTTCCGATTCGATCAGCTTTACCGACACTTCCATTTTGCGGCAGACGCGGTCGAGCCGATGGGCTGGGCGGTTCTGCATGAACTGCGAAGCCGGATCGAGGAGTGTTATTCGGGCTGGTTCATGCTGCAACTCAGCTCAGCCTGGACCAAGGTGCTCGAAGGGGAAGAGGGTTTGCTGGCGCGCTGGAAAGTGCACGGCATTCCGAATCAGCAGGATTTCTTTGCGACCCAGGTGCAGCCGCTCTTTAGCGGCGGCGCCAAGCGGGTATTCGTGCTGATCTCGGACGCCTTCCGTTTCGAGGCGGCTGAAGAACTGGCCCAGCGCTTGAACAGCCGCAGCCGCTTCAAGGCAGCCCTGACGACCCAGCTTGGCGTTCTGCCGAGCTATACAGGCCTCGGTATGGCCGCGCTGCTGCCGCATCAAACCCTGGCGTTCAAACAGAACGGCAACCTTGATCTGCTGGCCGACGGCCACCCGGTTTCAAACCTGGAGCAGCGCGGGGCACAGCTGGCCAAGTATTCCGGCATCGCGGTCAAGGCGGACGAACTGCTGGCGCTTGGCAAGGAGAAGGGCAGGGCGCTGGTTCGGGACCAGAAGCTGATTTACGTTTATCACGATCACATCGATGCGCTTGGCGACAAGCAGGTTACCGAGGGCCAGACCTTTGCGGCAGTGGATCAGGCCCTGGCGGAGCTCTCGCAGCTAATTGGCTTCATCATCAACAGCCTCAACGGCTCCACCGTGCTGGTAACGGCCGACCACGGCTTCATCTATCAAGAAGCGCCACTGTTGGCAGCGGACAAAACGTCGCTCGAGACCCAGCCGGAGGGGACACTGAAGGCGAAGAAGCGCTATCTCCTCGGCCAAGGCATAGGGACGTCGCCGAAGGTATGGTCAGGCAACACGGCGCTTACCGCCGGAACATTGCCCGAAGCGAGCCTCGACTTCTGGGTGCCCAAGGGCGCGAGCCGCTTCCACTTTTCGGGTGGCGCCCGGTTTGTGCATGGCAGCGCGATGCCGCAGGAGATCGTGGTGCCGATAATCGTGGTGCGGGAAAGCGAGTCCGACCAGGCCAAGACGAGGCAGGTGGAGTTCAGCCTGCTGGGAGCATCGAACAAGGTGGTCACCAACACCCAGCGCTTCGAGTTCATCCAGACCGAAGGGGTGTCGGAACGAGTGCTACCGCGAACCGTGGTGATCTCGCTTCGCGATGGCGAAAATCTGATCAGCAACGAGCAGACCCTGACTTTCGACAGCACCTCCCAACTGCTTGATGAGCGCAAGCGTTCGATCTTCCTCACCGTGCTGGCCGGTACTTACGATCGCAGCAAGGACTCCTTCCTGATTGCCCGGGATGCCACCAGCAAGGTTGAAGTGCTGCGCGCGGCGATGCGTGTTGACCTGGCTTTCACCAATGACTTCTGAGCCGACCATGACCTACGCCAGCGATGCAGGCAAAGACAGGGACAATGTGGACAGCCGTAACCTCGACACGCTCCTCAACACGCACTTTGCCGGCAAGGTGGTCCGCAAGGATCTGACCAAGCTGATCAAGGAGGGGGCAAACGTGCCG
>CAYJEC010000797.1:0-1808 GCA_964369025.1 uncultured Ideonella sp.
GCGGCGAGCTTGTAGGCGGCGGTTCGCACCGCGCCGTAACCCTGGCGAACCACGGCGCCGGCACCGGCGGCCATGGTTCCTGCGGCTCGACCAGTGGCGGCGGCTGCTGCGCCGGTGGCCTGGCCCGCCGCATACGGCAAGCCGGCACCGGCACGCACGACACCACCTGCGGCACCGGCCGCACCCGCACCCCGCGCGGAGGAGGCGGACCGCAGACCCGAGACCATCATGGCGTTCTGGATCATCTGGATGCCTTGCTGGACCGCGGCGCCGCCGGTGAGTGCGGAGGCGAGGCTCGGGGCCTGGAAGCAGATGATGGCCATGAGGATCATCAGCACGCAGTAGCGAGTGGCCTCGCCCAGGACGTTGAACGTAGCTCCCAGGAAACCACCGCCGCTCTGGATGGCAACGAACATCTGGTTGCCCATGAACGCGCTCAGCCCCAGAGCGAAGAACGCGAACCAGGTCAGCACGACCGCGTTCAGGACCATCGAAAGCCAGCTGTCGAAGAACCGCGCCGTCGGCCTCCAGGCCAGGCAGAGGATGAACAGCGGCCCGATGGCGATCACGAACGTCAGAAACAGCTTCGAGAGAGTGACGACGAAGAGCGCGATGCAGAGGAAGACCACTGATCCGATGGAGAAGACCACGCCGGCAAGCACGAGGTCTAGCCGAAACATGCTCGCTTCCTTCATGATGTCTGCGACCTGCGAACTGGCGTCGTCGTTGAACTTGTCCAGCAGTGCGTACGGCGTTGCAACCGTGGCCGGATCGACTGCCGACGGCAGGAATGTGGACGCGACGCCCATCGCCAATGCATTTGCGGTGTCGGAAACGTTGCTGATGTAGAAGCCGGACTGCAGCGCGAAGGCCAAGACCATGCCGATCTTGAAGACCTTCCACATGAAAGTGGGTAGCGTCTCTGAGACCTCATTGCGAAGGACGGCCCACCCGTAGAGCGCAACCCAGATCGTCATTGCACTCAAAGCAATCGGAGCGATCGCAGTCATGAGCGTGGTGACAACGCTCAGCACGTAGGTGCTGAGCACCGCGTCGAACTGCGAACCGACCCAATTGAACATGGGAATCTCCTGTTCCTACTGCACTGCCGATACGGGAAGGTTCAACGGTGGGCGCGCGTTCATGTCCACGCACTTCCCGGCCATGTCGGGGTACTGGCACCAAAGCCACGCCGATCCCTTCTTTGCGATCCAAAGGCGCGACAGCTTTTGCGTCCCATATGTCGAGTCACGACAAGCCGTAGGCCGCGCGAACGGCTCGGTGCATTCACGTAGACCAGCTGACGTCTCAACCATGTGCCATGGCCCCGGATGGCATCCGGCATCTGCAGCGCAAGGCTTCGCCTTGCTTGCCGGTCCGGTGGCCGGCACCGGCGGCGTCTCCACTCTCTTCGTTCCATTGGGCATCACCTTCACGGCCTCGTTGCCCTTGACGAACTGAGCGCTGGAGGTCGTGGCGGCGAATGCGATCGCGACCAGCGCGACGAGATTGCGAACAGCGTTCATGTGGCTCTCCTGGAGGTACGAAACCTCCGATCCTGAACCTCACGAAGCAGCACGGGAAGCCATTGAAACGGATCGTTGCCATGCCGTTCGCGCACGGCATCGAGCAGGGCCACGTTGTCGGTTGTGGCCGAGAGCACGGTGATGAAGTCCTCGAGCCCGGCGAGGTCCAGCTCGCAGATAGCGCTGGCGTGGCCCTGCTTGACGAGGAAGCGTCGGCCGCCCTGCGCACCGAGGCTGCGCACGATGTCGAACTCGGCCTGCGTGAGGCCGAAGCCGTCGACG
>CAYJEC010000798.1:0-1806 GCA_964369025.1 uncultured Ideonella sp.
AGTTCCAGCGTCACGCCCTGCACGAACTTGCTGAACTTGATCTTGCCGTCCTGGGGCTTGCGGCGTTCGCTGATGTCCAGGTCGCACATGATCTTCAGCCGCGCAATCACCGCCTGCCGGTAGCTGCTGGGCAGCTCCAGGTAGGGGCGCATCTGGCCGTCCTTGCGGAAGCGGATGCGCACCTTCTCGCGGCCCGCCGGGCACTCCACGTGGATGTCCGACACGCCCTGGCTGTGCGCTTCCATGATCATGGAATTGATCAGCCGCACCAGCGAGTTGTCGCTCTGTTCAATGGGCGCGGGCTCGTCGTCGTCCACGCGCGCGTCGCCACGCTCCATGGTGGCGAGCAGCTTGCTGGCGTCGCCCAGCTCAAACTCCACCGGCACGCCGGGGTCGTTGCTGGCCTTCATGGGCACGTTCAGCGCGCCCAGCTTTTCGTAGGCCGTGTCAATGGCGCCCAGCAGCACACCGGCACGCACCAGCACCGGCACCACCTTGCACTGCGCGGCAAATTCAATCTCGTCGATCTTGCCGCGGTTGGACGGGTCTTCCACCGCCGTCACCAGGCGGCCGTTGCGCACCATCAGCGGCAGCGCCGGCACGCGGCTGGCCACGGCATAGGGCAGCTTGGCCAAGGCTTCGGCGTCGGCGGGGAAGTTGAGCACGTCCACCAGGGGGTAGCCCATCTTGCGGGCCAATGCGGTCTGCAGATCGGCACGGCTGACCACGCCACTGCGCACCAGCAGCTCGCCCAGCGGCACGCTGCGGTCCTGGCGTTGCTGCATGAGCGCGTCTTCCAGCTGGGCGTCGCTGATGAAGCCCAGCGCCGTGAGCGCCTCGCCGATGCGCACCATGGGCATGCGCGACTGCTGCTCGATGGCCTGGCTCAGCTCTTCCGGAGAAATGATCTGCCGCACCACCAGGATGTCGCCCAGCTTGCGGTTGCGCAATTCGTCCTGCTCGGCCAGCGCAGCCTGGATCTGTTGCGGCGACGCGGAGCGCTGTTCCACCAAGGCCTCGCCCAACCGCAGGCCGATCTCGGCGTCCCGGTAGGCCTGGCGCGGCACGAACCAGCGGCGCAGGCTGCCGCGGTCGTCCACGGGCTGGAACAGGAACAGCCCCCAGGGCCGCTCCAGGTGGCCCAGGGTCTCGCCTTCCCAGGTGCGGCCGTCGTGGAAGTGCACGACAAAGGGCAGCGAAGGCTGCGTGAGTTCCACGTCGCCCACGGTTTCGGTGTGGCCCAGGGCCAGCAACGGGTCGGTCAGGCACAGGCGCCGGTACTGGTCCGGCCGCACTTCGCTGATGCGCGTGACCGAAGGCAGACGGATCTGCACCACGCCCAGCTCCGGCACGAAGCGCACCAGGTGGCCCTTGAGCGCGTTGCCATTGAGGCCTTCGATGGCGCAGCCCGGCGCCACCGGGGGCAGGCTGGGCGCGGGGTAGTCGGCCAGCTCCGGCGTCGGCCAGGCGTAGTCCCCTGCGTCGGTGGGCAGCAGGCTCAGCGGTGGCTCGGAGAGGTTGGACATGGGGGCATCCTTGCGGCGGCGGGCCCGGTTCGGAGCGCGCCTGTCACCAGATGCTAGGTGCGGCGTGGCGCGGCAACGTCCGCATAAGCGGGGCGTTCGCGCGCCACTTCCGGGCCGCCGGGCGGGGCTTCACCGGATGTTGACCATGGGTGAAGACACCACCTGCGGCTTGGGTGCCAGAACCGGTGCGGCCCCAGGCAACGGCAGCGTGCCGGCCAGCACGACGGGTGCGCCATAGCGCACGGTGCAAGCCAGCGGAATGGGCACCAAAATACCCTTG
>CAYJEC010000799.1:0-1805 GCA_964369025.1 uncultured Ideonella sp.
GTTCTTGCCCGGGCGCCAGCGGTCGCTCTCGCCACCGGGCAACTGCGTGGTGCCGTCTTCGAGCAGATGCCCGTGGTCGGCCGTGATCACCACCACCCGACGCGCTTCGCGCGCCTCGCGCAGCAACGGCAGCAGCAGCCGCAGGTCTTCCAGTGCCCAGCGTTGATGCAACTGATCCGGGCCGCTCAAATGATCGTCCACGGCGTTGTAGACCACGCCCACCACACGCTGCTGGATGCTCGCAATGGCGGCGCGCACCTCCGGGGCCAGGTTGGTCGCATCCGCCAGGTCGCCCTTGTGGAACAGCCGGGGTGGCGCGTCCGCGCGGCTGTGCGCCAGCAGGGCAGCGTTCGTTGCGAAGCCGGTCTTCTCCTGCGCTGAAGCGCCGACGGTCAGACGCCCACACAGCAGGCTGGCGCGGCTGACCTCCGTGATCGTCGGCAGTGCAGCCACACCAGCCAGCGGCTGTCCCAGGCTGGAAGGCACCATCTCGGCCCAGCCCTGGCTGGCAATCCGGGCGAACAACTCCCGGAAGATGCTGGTGCTCAAACCATCCATCACCAGCAGCAGGGTGGGGTGGGCGGCGGCGATCGGTGCCAGCACATGCTCAAGCACCGACTCCAGCGGGATGATCCGACCCTCAGGCGCCGGCTTCTGGGCGTTCCATTGCACCAGCGCCTGTGCGAATGGCTTGGCGAAAGCATTTCGGCGCGCGATGACGGCTTCGCGGCAGGCGCTGTAGGCCTGTGACAAGTCCGGCAGCTCGTCGCCTCCGAGCAGCCGGAACCGCGCCCAGTCGACGAAGGCGCCTTGGTCAGACTGCCAGGCCACGGCAGTCTGCAAGGATGAAGCGGTCGGCGTGCCGTTCATCAGCCAGCGTGCCAGTCGGCGCGCCATCTCGACGCGTTCCATGCGGGGCTTCTGAGCGGCCACCAAGGTGTGTCTGAGCGCGCGGTCGGCCTGCAGTTCGACCTGGGCAAGATTGGTTTCCGAGGGCTCCGCCACATGGGCGGTCAGTGCCAGCGCAAAGTCTTCCAGTCGCTGATCCAGCGCCGCCGGCAGCACGTCGCTGAGGTGCGCAAAGTCGATGACGCGCAGGTCGCGCAGCAGTGCATCTGCGCGGTCGAGAACAGCACGGGACGCGTCCAGCCCGGTCAGTCGAACGACTTGCTCTGCCGCGCGCGCCCAGGCGCGCCCCTCGGCAACACCGACGTGCTTGCCGTTGACGAAGCGCTCCAGGCGGATCGCGGCCTGGCCGAGGCTGGCTTGACCCTCACCATCCTGGGCAAAGACCACGCCGCAGACCAGGCCCAGTGGCAATGCATCGATCGTTCGACCCGCATCCACGCAGCCCAGCACCATCTCCCCGGCAACTCCCGCCGTCTCGCCCAGCCAGCGCATCACGTCGACGCGGGCTGGCGCTGGCAACTGGGCAAGCCTGGGGTCGGCGGCCGGGTCCATCGCCCAGAGCAGCAGCGCAACCGCGTCGGGGCGCGCAGCTTCGATACCCACGAATCGATGCAGCACTTCCCGCCATGCGGTTTCAAGGTCGAGGAAGCCGTTGGCCACGGGCGGGTAAGTGCCCTGCGACGCGCCGTCGATCAAGGTCTGCGGCATCCACACATAGCGCCCCAGGCGCGCGTCGGTTTCCTTGGCCTGGAACAACTGTCGAACGATGTCCCAGCCCTCCGGTTGAAACACCCGCGCCCTGGCTAGGCGGGCGGCAATGTCTTCGGCCACCTCTTGGGTGGCCAGCGGCGTGATCACCACCAGACCGGAGGTCATCGGGTCCTGCTGCTCGACAT
>CAYJEC010000800.1:0-1802 GCA_964369025.1 uncultured Ideonella sp.
GGCGCCCTTCTGGGAAGGGCTGAAGGCGCACCAGGTGCGCATCCAGCAGTGCGAGGACTGCAGCCACTGGATCTTCTTCCCGCGCGCACATTGCCCGGCCTGCGCCTCGCGCCGCCTGGCCTGGCGTGACGTCTCGGGCGAGGGCACGCTGTACACCTACACGGTGGCCCGCGTGCCCACGCTGCCGGAGTTCACCGACGAGATGCCGCAACTGCTGGCCGTCGTGCAGCTCGACGAAGGCCCGCACATCAACACCACGCTGGTCGGTGTGGCACCTGAGGCCGTGCGCATCGGCGAGCGCGTGCGCCCGGTGTTCGACGACCGCCCGGGCGAAGCCACGCTGCTGCGCTATACGCCGGCAGGATCGACGCAGCCGGGCGCGATGGCCGAGGACGCCGCTGCCGCGCCCGCGCCGATCGCGGCGGCTGCGAAGGAAGCCCCCTTGCGCAAGGTACGCCAGGTGTCGTGCAAAGATCTGGCGGCCATGCGCGCTCTGGTTTCGGAGCAGTGGTCGGGCTGGTCCAACGAGTTCCTCGTTTCACAAGAAGTGATCAACCAGTTCGCGCAACTCTCGGGCGACGACTACTGGATCCACACTGACCCCGTGCGCGCCAAGGCCGAGAGCCCTTTCGGCACCACCATTGCCCACGGCATGCTGGTCCAGGCCCTGGCCAGCCGGCTGCGCCTGCCGCTGGACTTCGAGGTGATCGACTTCAACAACATGGTCAACTACGGCTCCGACCGGCTGCGCTTTGCCACGCCGGTGCCATCGGGCTGCCGCATCCATGCGCGCTACCGGGTGAAAGCTGTCGAGCAGGTCAAGGCCGGTGTGCAGATGACGATGGAGATCGCGATCCATGTCGTCGGCCAGGACCGGCCATCGGTGCTGAACGACCAGGTCATCCTCTACATGTGAGCGGCATGTACCGCTCGTGCAGGCCATGACCACGCCCCTGAGTGACCGCGCGCTGATTGCGTTCATGCTGTCGGCGAGCGTCGCCTCGACCATCGGCGGCCTGCCCTTCAACGCGCTGCCGGTGATGCTGGGCAGCATGGCGGACGCGTTTGCGCTCGATCCCAAGGCCGTGGGCTTGATGGGTTCGATCTGCTTCGCAGGCTACCTGCTCGGCACGCTGGGGGCGCCGTTCTGGATCAACCGGCTGAACTGGCGCGTGCTGACGATTGTCAGCGCAGTAGGTACCGCGGGTTCGTTCGGATTGAGCTCGCAAGTCAAGGATCTGAACACGCTCTACGCCGTGTGGGCACTGATCGGCTTCTTCGCCTCGACCATGACCTGCCTGGGCATGCGCATCCTGTCCGATCTGCCGAACAAGGTGCGTGCCTTCGGTGTCCGGCAGGGTGTGGAACTGTCCGCCACCGCGGCCGTGCTGTTCGCGCTGCCGCCGCTGGTGATCGCGACCTACAAGTACCCCGGTGCCGCGCTGGCCCTGGCGGGGGTGGTCGCCATTCTGGGTCTGTCGGCTTTTTGGGTACCACCCCACCCTCTGGCACCTGCTGCGCAACGGCAGGCGGGCCTTCGCAGCGTGAATGCGCGTGCATGGCTCTGCCTGGCCGTGTTCTTCCTCTTTCTCACCGGCAACATCGCGTTGTGGGCCTTTCTCGAACGCATCGGCGCGGCGATTCCCATCGCCGCCGCACAGATGGGGATTGTCTTTGCGGTGCTGAAACTCCTGGGCGGCGTCGCCGCATTCAGCGTGGCCGCGGTCGGCGACCGCGCCGGGCAGCGGGCGCCCTATGTCGTGGTGCTGGTCGGTGTGGCCGCTGGGCTTGCCTTGCTGGCC
>CAYJEC010000801.1:0-1799 GCA_964369025.1 uncultured Ideonella sp.
GTAGAGGAAACGATCACGCCAGTGCATGAAAGGTTGCGAGTTGATGTTCTCGTCATCCTTCATGAAGTCCAGGCCGCCTTTCAGGCCTTCATAGATCACACGCCCGTAGTTGCGGCCCGACAGGCCGAGCTTGGGCTTGGTGGTGGCGCCCAGCAGCGGGCGGCCGAACTTGTCGAGGCGTTCGCGCTCGGTGACCAGGCCGCAGGGCGGGCCCTTGAAGGTCTTGACCAGCGCCACCGGCATGCGGATGTCCTCCAGCCGCGCAGCCTTCAGCGGCTTGAAGCTGAAGACGTTGCCGATCAGGCTGGCCGTGATGTTGGCGATCGAGCCTTCCTCGAACAGGATGATGTCGTAGGCCACCCAGGCGAAGTACTGGCCCGGGTTGTTGGGCACGGGCTCAACCCGATAGGCCTTGGCGCGGTAGCTGTCGCAGGCGGTGAGGCGGTCCGTCCAGACCACGGTCCAGGTGGCGGTGCTGGATTCGCCGGCCACGGCGGCGGCAGCCTCGATCGGGTCGACCCCCTCCTGCGGGCTGATGCGGAACAGGCACAGCGTGTCGGTTTCCTTGGGCACGTAGTCCGCGTCCCAGTAGCCCATCTGGCGATACTTGAGGACACCCGCGCTGTAGCGCTTCTTCGCGTCGGTGATGACGCCCTCGTCGAGCGGCTTGTTCATTGGCGACTCCTGTTAGCCATGCGTCCTGCAACGCGATGAGCCAATTTAAGCGGCCACTGAAATAAATAGAATTCAGTTATTCTTGGTTTTCACTTCAGGTTTTACTGAATGAAGAACACCACCTTCCGCCAACTCAGGGTCTTCACTGAGGTGGCCCGGCACCTCAGCTTTGCACGTGCCGCCGAGACCCTGCATCTGACGCCTCCGGCGGTGACCATGCAGGTCAAGGATCTGGAGGCCCAGATCGGGCTGCCGCTGTTCGAGCGCCAGGGCCGCCAGGTGAGCCTGACCACCGCCGGCGAGTACTTCGTGGTTTATGCGCGCCGGCTGTTGGCTACGCTGAAGGAGGCGGACGACGCCATGGCGCGTTTCAAGGGCGTGGAGAGCGGACTGTTGTCGGTGGGCCTGGTCAGCACCGCCAAATACTTCGTGCCGCAACTGCTGGCGCGCTTTCGCGAGGAGCATCCGGGCGTGGATGTGCGCCTGTCGGTCTGCCAGAACCGCGAGCAGTTGGTCGCGCTGATGCAAGCTGGCGAGGCCGACCTCGCGGTGATGGGCCGCCCGCCGCGCGAACTGGCCACCCGCGCCGAACCCTTCGCCGCACACCCGCAAGTGATCGTTGCAGCACCAACGCACCCGCTGGCAGCGCTGGACCATGTCCCTGTCGATGCCCTCGCTGACCAGATCTTCATCGCCCGTGAGCCTGGGTCGGGCACCCGCAATGTGATGGATGCATTCTTTCGCGAGCACCACATCGCCCCCCGCATGGCGATGGAGATGCCCAGCAACGAGACCATCAAGCAAGCCGCCATCGCGGGCATGGGCCTGGCCTTCCTGTCGCTGCACACCTTGGGGCTCGAACTGCGCGCCGGGGTGCTGAAGTTGCTGGAGGTGGACGGCACGCCAGTGATGCGCACCTGGAACCTGGTGCGCCTACAGTCCAAGCTGCTGTCACCGGCGGCCGAGGCCTTCCGCTACTTCGTGCTTGAACACGCCGAAGCCTATCTGAAGGACCATGACCAGGCCCTGCTCAATCCGCCAGTTTGAGGAAGCCCATCACGTCGTCCTCGAACATCTCGCCAGGGATCACCTCCTGCAGGCGGCCTAGCCGGTCTACCGTCACC
>CAYJEC010000802.1:0-1798 GCA_964369025.1 uncultured Ideonella sp.
GGCCATCGACAGGGCCACGCGCTGGGTGTTCGTGCAGTTCAAGGCCAACAAGACGGCTGCCAGTGCACAGGCCTTCCTCAAGGCATTGCACAAGGCCTGTCCGATCAGGATCAACAAGCTGTTGACCGACAACGGCAAAGAGTTCACGGACCGTCTGTTTGCCAGCAAGGAACGCGAACCCAGCGGCAACCATGAATTCGATCAACTGTGCCGGGAGTTGGGCATAGAGCACCGATTGACCAAGCCCAGGACGCCCAGAACCAACGGCATGGTGGAGCGGTTCAATGGACGCATTGCGGACGTTCTGAAGACCCACCGGTTCAACAGCCGCGAAGACATGGAGCAGACCCTGCTGCGCTATGTGGCCCTGTACAACCACCAGTTGCCGCAGTCAGCGCTCAAGAGCAGTACGCCGATGCAGGCGATGAAAGAGTGGTATCAGACACACCCGCATCTGTTTCACAAGCGACCATATGATCGTCCGGGATGCGACAGCTAATCCAACGCCGTCGAAAAACAAAGTGGGCAAGGGCGTTCGCAGTTTCGCCCGATCCTTGGGAAATTGAATATGGCAGTGTCGAAAGCAAAACCAAAAGCCCAAATGCCTTCTCAATCATTTGAATGGGCCGTGGGTATTCCACCTGAGAAAACGATGGTGGCCCTCGCGGTGCGCAAATGGTCTGGCATGCACGAGGGCAAGTACATCGAGGTGCTTGCTGGAAGCCCCAAGCGCTACCTGGAGGCCTTGGGCCTGGATGCGATTCTGGAGCCCAGCACCACCGTGATCTATGGTCGGGTCCTGGTGCAAGGTGAGATGGAAATCATCATTGATGAGCGTGGCTCACCAGTTTCGGCCCACCCCAACAGTGTTCTGGGCTGGTCGTACGTGCCCGAGTTCCACGAGAACATGAAGCTGGCCACGATGACCGATCTGGCCATCGATGCGGTGCGCCGTCGCTCCCGCACTGCGCCCAAGGGCTGATTCAGAGGCGTACCATGCGGCAGGAGTTCGTGCGGGGCCAGCGGCGCTACATCCTCTCCCTGGATGTAGATCTGTTTGAGGCCTGTGTGATCAATCGTCACTGGTACGGTGAGAACAGCCGCAGGCACGGGCGCCGTCAGGAGCTTTTTAAAGACTTGGCGGTGGCCCAGCGCCGGTTTGGGGAGGTGCAGGCGTACCTTCTCAAGAGAGGGTACGCATTGCCCTGAATCGCTCAAGCCACAATGACACAAGCCCCGTGGGGCTTTTGTCATTGATCGAGCGGTTCTTCCTTGTCCGAGGCGGCTTCGAGCGCATTTCGCCAGGCCTGTCGCCTCTTGTGGTCGTAGCGTGCCGTCACCTTCAGGCTGGAGTGCCGCGCCTGGGCCTGCACGTACCGTGGGTCTACCCCCGCTTCCATGGTATGCGAGACCCCTGTGTGTCGCATCCAGTGGGGCGATGCCAGCATAAGCCGTTGTGCGGCTCGGTCATCTTCATCCTTCACCAACGCAGCCGCCATCTTGAAGATCTCTTTGCAGATCAGGTAGATGGCCTGGGCGGTGACGCCCTTGTCTTTGCCGGTGACCGCAAGGATGGCGGGCAGGGTCTCCTTGTACGCGGGCAGAGGTGACAGGCCCAAGGAGGTGCGGTAGATGCGCAGCTCGTCCATGAGCTTGGAGGTGGCCACGATGGTCGCTTTCTTGCCGCCCTTGCCCACCAGCTTGATGTCCCAACCATGGGGCGATGGCTCAAAACTCCCCATGGTCAGCATCGCGGCCTCTTCGCGGCGCAGGTAGGCGCGGTACAGAAGCTGGGTGA
>CAYJEC010000803.1:0-1793 GCA_964369025.1 uncultured Ideonella sp.
CCAGGTGGGCACCCCACGGCTGCGGTCCTGCTCGATCTGGTCGATCAGGATCACCGAGTTGCGCATGATCATGCCGAACAGCGCAATGAAACCCAGCAACGCCACGAATCCGAAGGGCTGCCCCAACAGGAGCAGCGCACCGGCCACGCCGGCAATACCCAGCGGCGCAGTGAGAATCACCAGGACCGCGCGCGAAAAGCTCTGCAACTGCAGCATCAGCAGCGTCAGCATGATGAAGCCCATCAGCGGCGCGCCCGCAATGATCGAACTGGTGCCCTTGGAGCTTTCGGCGACTGCACCGGCAATCTCGATGTCCATGCCCTCTGGCAGGCGATCTCGCAGCTTCGCCAGCTCCGGCCAGACCTCCTTGGTCACGGTGGCGCCCTGCACGCCTTCGACCACATCGCCCTGCACCGTCACGGCGTATTTCCGGCCCTCGCGCCACAACACGCCAGGCTCCCAGCCGAAACCGACCTGGGCGATCTGCGTCAACGGGATGCTTCGGCCAGTGGTCGTGGGCAGGTAGGCACTTCCGAGGTCGGTGATGGCGTTGCGCTCGTCGGCGGGTTGGCGCAGCACGATATCGATCAGGCGGTCGTTTTCACGGTACTGGCCGACGGTGCTGCCCGACAGCATCACCCGCGATGCCTGGGCGATGGCCTGGCTGGAGACACCGAGCGCACGCGCCTTGTCCTGATCCACCTCGAGCCGGAGCGACTTGACCTGTTCGTTCCAGTTGTCGTTCACCCCGCGCATGCTGGGATTCGCGCGCAGGATGGCCTTGGCCTCCTCGGCCCAGTGGCGGGTGACCTCCATGTCAGGACCGACCACGCGGAACTGCACCGGATACGGCACAGGAGGGCCGTTCGGCAACAGCTTGATGCGGCCGCGCACCTCCGGAAACTCGGTGGCAAGAATCTCCGGCAGCCGCTGGCGGATCGCCTCGCGGTCGCGCAGGGTCTTTGGCAGCAGGATGAACTGGGTGACGTTCGGCTGCGGGAAGATCTGATCCAGCGGCAGGTAGAAGCGTGGCACGCCGCTGCCGATCCATGTGCTCACGGTGTCCATGCCGGGCTCGTTGGCCATGCGCTTCTCGAAGCGCCGCGCCACCTCGTCGGTGGACTGAATGGTCGAGCCCTCGGGCAGCCACAGGTCGACCAGGATCTCGGGCCGGCTCGAATCCGGGAAGAACTGCTGTTGCACGCGGCCCATGCCGACAATCCCCAGCGCGAAGGTCAGCAAGGTGATGCCGATGGTGGCCCAGCGGTGCTCGACGCACCAATCCACTGCCTTGCGGAAACGGCTGTAGAACGGGGTGTCGAAGAGTTCGTGTGCCTCGCCCTCGTGGGTCTTTCGTGTCTTCAGCAGCCAGGCGCCCAGGAAAGGCACGAAGTAGACCGAGACCAGCCAGGAGATCACCAGTGCGGCAGAGGTGACCGCGAAAATCGCAAACGTGTACTCCCCAGTGACTGACTTCGCCAGGCCGATCGGCAGGAAGCCGGCGGCGGTGATCAGGGTTCCTGTCAGCATCGGCATCGAGGTCACTTCATAGGCATGGGTGGCCGCGCTCATGCGGTCGTAGCCCTCCTCCAGTTTGCGCACCATCATCTCGACCGCAATGATCGCGTCGTCCACCAGCAGGCCCAGCGCGATGATCAGCGAGCCCAGCGAGATCTTGTGCAGGCCGATGCCCCAGTACCACATGGCCAGAAAGGTCACCGCCAGCACCAGCGGGATCGTGATGCCCACCACCAGACCCGGGCGCGGGTCGATGTACCAGCGCTTCCACAGCG
>CAYJEC010000804.1:0-1793 GCA_964369025.1 uncultured Ideonella sp.
TGTCCTGGCGGTCGTGGCCGAATACCTAAGCCCAGGAGCCAAGGCAGAGTTAAAGGAAGCCGGCATCTGTTACTACGACGGCGGCTCCTCGATGTATTTTCGCCACCGCACCTACTTGGTGTCGCGCGAACTCGTTGGTGAACGACCCCCACCGCGCCGTTCAGTCCGCTTGTTCTCTGGCGCCAGGGAACAGGTTGTACACGCGTTGCTTGAGCATTGGCGCCAGACGAAGGGCACCGAATACATCGGCGGCACTGAGTTGGCCAACAGATCAGAGACATCGACGTACACCGTCTCGAGCACCATGCAGGAATTGGAGCGTGAGAACTGGATAGATGCGACAGGAAGCGGGCCAGCCTTGCGTCGACGTCTGCGCGACCCGGCCGGCCTACTTGATGCGTGGGCCCACGACTGGGCATTGCGGAAAGAGCACGCCACGCGCTGGTACATCTACGCCAAAACGAACCCTGCAGATGCAGTCCTATGGAGCCTTTGCAATCACGTAGGCGACGGCTGGGCGATCACCGGCGCGGCCGCTGCAAACGCGGTAGTGCCCCATCTGACGTCCGTGGACCGGGTCCAAATAGTCGTGCCGCCAGGTGAGACTAAGGATTGGGCGGAAAAGCTGCAGCTCAAGCCCGCCGAGAAAGGCTCCAACGTCATGCTGATCGAACGCACAGGCGCTGCGCTGATGTTCCTGGATGAGCACCCCGAGCGACCAGGCTCGCGGTTCGCAAGTAGGTTTATCCAGTACCTGGATCTGCTCGATGGATACGGGCGAAACAAAGAACTGGCCGAGGAATACAGGCGCGCCGCGCTGGGGATCAGGGCCAAAGTATGAACATCAAGTACAAGACCGCCGCCGAATACGACGACATCCACACACAAGACTGTGAAATCGCCTTGGTGATGCTGTTGCGCGCGTTCGGATCGCTCGCGCCGACCCTTCGTCTGGTCGGCGGACTTGTACCGCGATACCTCACACCGGTCAGACCGCCAGAAGTCCCAGAGCATGCAGGAACCACTGACGTCGATATCGTTTTGCGTGTGGCCGTGCTGGCCGAGAAGGGGCAGTACAACAAGCTCAGCGAGCAGCTCAAAGCGAACGGTTTTTCTCGCGTAGTCAACGCTGAAGGCAACGCAAGCAGCTGGCGGTGGGAGCGCGAGGTCAACAAGCGGATGGTGGTGGTTGAATTCCTCCAGCACACCGACGATCCGAGCAAAAGCTCCAAAGCGGAGTCAGTCGTCGGCGAAGGAGTGTCTGCCATGCAGATCCAGCACGCTGGCATGGTCCATGACTGGTACGGAAGTCGGGAAATCATTGTCGAACTCCCGGATGGAAACGGGAAGGCGAAGGAGACGATCTACTTTGCGGACGCCGTAAGTTTCATCGTGCTCAAGGCAGTCGCTTTCGAAGTGCGCCGAACGAACAAGGATGCTGCGGACCTCATTCACGTAATGCGGCATGCAGATGATCCCGACGTGTTGGCGGCTGAGTACGGCCGGCGTCTAAGCGCGGGAGCACATGCGGAGGCTCTTGAGCACGGGCTGCGCGCTCTGCACAACAAGTTCTGCGATGAGCAAGGTCTGCAGGGTTTCGAGAAAGAAGGGCCGTCGCAGTTCTGCAGCTTCCACCAAATAGGAGAAATCGGCAGCGAGGCTCGCATCCTCGAGCAACGCAATGTGAGCGGCTTGGTGACCCAATTTATTGAGCACGTGCGTGCGCACGCCCAACGCTGAATCCAGCATCGCTTGTAGCACGAGAGGGGTCACCAGGTTCGTTTCCACTCCTG
>CAYJEC010000805.1:0-1792 GCA_964369025.1 uncultured Ideonella sp.
GCGGCTGCCATCAGAATCTGCCAGCCCGCCTGGCAATTGCCGATGACAGCGGGCTTGCCGCGGCTGTCGGGGTGCAGCTCGCCGACCCTGCGCACGAAGGCCGCTTCGGCGCGCATGACGTCTTCGACGGTCTGGCCGGGAACGGGATCGGGCAGAAAGCCAACGAAGTAGCAGGGATGCCCTGCCTTGAGGGCTGCCCCGACCTCGCTGTCGGGTTTGAAGCCGCCGATGCCCGGGCCGTGGCCCGCGCGTGGATCGACCACCACGAACGGTCGCTTGCGGGGATCGCTCGGCGTGTCGGCTGGCGGCAGGATGCGCACGAGGCCATAGTTGACTGGCCGCGGAAGATCCAGCCCGGACATGATGACCTCGGAGGCGAAGTCGAGTACGTTCGGCGTCTGCTCCTGCAAATGCTCCAGGTACTGGTTGCCGCGTTGGCGGCGAACGTCGGCATACAGAATGGATCGCTGCCAGGCATCCACTGCATACTCGGTTGCCATCGCCGATAGTCGCAACGGGTCCCACAGCAACTGCCCCCAATCGGCCGCTGGTGATGTCGTGGTGTCTCGATTCATGGCGATGGGCACTCCTTCTGTGATGAAACTGAAAAATTGAATGGCAAGGGGCCGCAGGCACATCGTCTTGCTGGCCCTTCCTCACTCAGTACATATGCTGGCCACCGTTCATCGATACATTGCTGCCGGTCATGAACCCCGCAGATTCACTGACGATGAATGCAACCAGTGCAGCGATTTCCTCAGGCCGTCCCAGACGACCCACGGGAATACCGGCAATCACTTGCTTGACCACTTCTTCCGACATGCTCGTCACCATCTTCGTATCCAGATACCCCGGCGAGACGGTGTTGACCGTCACGCCCTTGCGCGCCACCTCCTGCGCAAGGGCTTTAGTGAAGCCATGCATGCCGGCCTTTGCGGCGGAGTAGTTGGTCTGGCCGAACTGCCCCTTGGAGCCGTTGATGGAGGCGATGTTGACGATCCTGCCCCAGCCGCGTTCGAGCATGCCGTCGATGAATGGCCGGGTGACGTTGAAAACGGAGTCGAGATTGACGCGCAGGACCGCATCCCAATCGGCGTAGCTCAGCTTGCGGAACGTAGCATCGCGCGTGATGCCCGCGTTGTTGACCAGAATGTCGATGTGGTAACCGTCTGCTTGAATGAGGCCGGCCAACTCCTGGCAGGAGGCATGGTCGGCCACATCCGCGCCGTAGGCGATGAAGTTGTAGCCTTCGTCCGTCTGGGCTTCCAACCACGCGCCGATGCTGGCATTGCCTGGCGAGTGGACGACGAGCACGGTATGGCCAACATCGTGTAAGGCTCGTGCGATGGCCTCGCCCAAGCCACCGTTGCCGCCCGTGACCAGGGCGGTACGTTGTTCAGCCGGCATTGCGGCCACCGGTCTTGCCCGGTGCCTCCTTATCCTGCGCCGAGGCCCACACGGCTCCCCACTGTTTGAAGATATCCTGGAACGGGAGTACCGCATCGCCCTGGCCTACGGCCTGCGTAACCGATTTCTGCCAGTCTTGAATGGCTATTTGCAGGCCTTGGGTGAAGGTTGTCTGGTTTTTGATCGCGACTTGTGTCAGCGCCTGCGCGCCGCCCACGTGGTACTGGAACTGACGCCAGAAGGCTTGTGCGGGCAGCGTGGCCAGTTCCTGCCAGTTCTTGGCCTTGAGCAGGCTTTCGATTTCTGCGCCGGACTCGGCAATGCCGTCTTTGCCTGCGCGCGTGGCGTTCTCCAACCATTGCTGGCTGTTTTCCTGCATCAAACG
>CAYJEC010000806.1:0-1789 GCA_964369025.1 uncultured Ideonella sp.
TGCGCTCCCGGTATGCCACCGCCTGCGCCGTCGTGGTGACGGGCGGGCGCAGGTTGGGCATGACAATGGCCCGACCAAACTGGCGCGCGGTGTGCGGCAGCACCGCCGCCATGGCAGCACCGTCGCGCAGGTGCAGGTGCCAGTCGTCCGGACGGGTGATTGTGAGGGTGGTGGGGATGGCAGGCAGGGCGCTCATGACGCCATTGTCTCGCGCGGCCAGGCCGATCTGCGTGACCCCTCTCCCAGGCGGGAGTTCCTGCACGGCCGCCCGCTGACTATCATGGGACCCCGGATCTGCCCACAGCCCGATGGCCGACCTGCCCCCTTCAGTCCCGGACGAATTCAGCGCCGAGCAGTTCAGGCTGCTTGCCGACAACGTGCCGGCCCTGATCGCCTGCTACGACGCGACGACGCGGCATTGCATGTTTGCGAACAAGCAGTACGCACTCACCTTTGGTTGCGACGAGCGCAACATCATCGGCCGCACCTTTGCCGAAGTGATCGGTGAAGAAGCTGCGCGGGAAATTGCCCCCCAGGTGGACCATGTGCTGGAGCGGCGCGAGGCCGTGGTCTACGAGCGGCAGGTGCTCGGCAAAGGCGGCCAGAAGCGCTGGCTGGAGGTTCACCTGCTGCCGAACCTGGCGCCCGACGGCACGCCTCAGGCCTGCTTCGTCCTGATCTCGGACATCACCAGGCACCGCCTGGCCGAGGCGGCGGTGCGCGAATCCGAAGAGCGGCTGGCCAAGTTCATGCAGGCCAGCGTCGAGGGCATCGTCTTCCACAAGGACGGCCTGGTCACCGACGCGAACCCGCCCATCCTGGCGCTGACCGGCTACACGCTGCCCGAGATGCTGGGCCGCCATGTGCTCAGCTTCATTCCCCCGGAGCACGTGGCCCGCGTGCTCACCGTGATGAGCTCGGGGCAGGAGACCACTTACGAGCTCGCCATCCTGGCCAAGGACGGCGCTTCCATCCCGGTGGAGTTCATCGTGCGGACCATGGTCCGGGGCGAAGAGCGTATCCGCATGACCATCGTGCGCGACATGCGCGACCGCCTCGCCGCGCAGGCCCGCATCCACCACCTGGCTCACCACGACGCACTGACCGGCCTGCCCAACCGCGGCGCCTTCATGGATCGGCTGGAACCGATGATGGCGAGCGCACGCGACAACGGTGATCACCTGGCGCTGCTGTTCATCGATCTGGACCATTTCAAGCGGGTGAACGATTCACTCGGCCACCTGGTCGGCGACACGCTGCTGCAGACGGTGGCGCGCCGCATCACCGAATGCCTGCGCGCCAGCGACCTTGTGGCACGTTTCGGCGGCGACGAGTTCATGGTGCTGCTGCCCGCCGCCAACCTGATATTGCACGCACAGGAGGTGGCACTCAAGCTGCTGCGCACCATTGAACAACCGGTGGAGGTGGAGGGCCAGTCCATCTCGGTGACGCCATCGATCGGCATTGCGCTGTTCCCGGTCGACGGGGACACGCCGGCGACCCTCATCAAGCATGCCGACACGGCGATGTACGTGGCCAAGTCGCGCGGTCGAGCGAACGTCCAGTTCTTCGAGCCCGCGATGGCCAGCCTGGCCTACGAGGCCCTCGTGCTCGAAAGCCAGCTGGCGCAGGCGCTGGAGCGCGGCGAACTGGAGTTGCTGTACCAGCCCCAGGTGCGAGCCAACGACGGGCGATTCGTCGGCGCCGAGGCCTTGATCCGCTGGAACCACCCCGAGCGGGGCGTGCTGACCCCGGACGAGTTCATCCCGGTGGCCGAGCAACGCAGGCT
>CAYJEC010000807.1:0-1784 GCA_964369025.1 uncultured Ideonella sp.
CGGTGGCCTCAGGGGGTATCCACGCCGGCCAGATGCACCAACTGATCGACCTCTTCGGCGACGACGTGATCCTGCAGTTCGGCGGCGGCACCATCGGCCACCCAGCGGGCATCCAGGCCGGGGCGGTGGCCAACCGCGTGGCGCTGGAGTGCATGGTCAAGGCGCGCAACGAGGGCAAGGACATCAAGAACGAGGGCCCGGAGATCCTCCGCAAGGCTGCGCAGAGTTGCACCCCGCTGAAGCAGGCTCTCGACACCTGGGGCGAGATCTCCTTCAACTACGCCTCCACCGACACCAGCGACTACGCGGTGACCGCGTCGGTCGCGTAAAGGAGCATTCGATCATGATGACCAACCCCACCGGCCGCATCACCCAGGGCCAGTTCAGCTTCCTGCCCGACCTGACCGACGCCGAGATCACGCTGCAGCTCGAGTACGGCCTCGCCAAGGGCTACGCCTGGAGCGTGGAGTACACCGACGATCCGCATCCGCGCAACACCTACTGGGAGATGTTCGGCATGCCGATGTTCGACCTCAAGGATGCGGCCGGCGTGATGATGGAACTGCAGAGCTGCCGCAGCACCTTTCCGAACCACTACATCCGCCTGATGGCCTTCGACTCCACGCGTGGCATCGAAACCATCACGATGAGCTTCATCGTGAACAGGCCCGCCAAGGAACCCGGCTTCGGCCTGGTTCGCCAGGAGGTCAACGGCCGCTCGATGCGCTACACGGTGCACAGCTACGCGACCGACCGGCCCGAAGCTCAGCGTTACGAGGGCTGAGCATGCAACACCGCATCGCCCCCTCCATCCTGTCGGCCGATTTCGCCCGCCTGGGCGATGAAGTGCGCAGCGTGATCGCCGCCGGCGCCGACTGGATCCACTTCGACGTGATGGACAACCACTACGTGCCGAACCTGACCATCGGCCCGGCCGTGGCCCAGGCGGTGAAGAGGCACACCCAACGCAGCGACGGTACCTGGGTGCCGCTGGATGTGCACCTGATGGTGCGGCCGGTGGATGCCCTGGCAGAGCGCTTCGCCGAGGCCGGCGCGGATCTGATCAGCTTCCACCCTGATGCCTCGCCGCATGTGGACCGCACGCTGCAGCTCATCCGCGGCTGCGGCTGCCGGGCCGGGCTGGCCTTCAACCCCGCCACGCCGCTGGATGTGCTGGAGTGGGTGATCGACAAGGTTGACCTGGTGTTGATCATGAGTGTCAACCCGGGGTTCGGGGGCAAGAGCTTCATCGACAGTGCCCTGCGCAAGATCGAGCATGCTCGGCGGCTCATCGACGCCAGCGGACGCGACATCCGCCTGGAGGTCGACGGTGGCATCAAGGCCGACAACATCCGACGCGTGGCCGATGCCGGTGCCGACACGTTCGTGGCCGGCAGCGCCATCTTCGGCCAGAAGGACTACCGCGCGGTGATCGATTCGATGCACGCTGAGCTCGCCGCGCCGGCGCTGAAGCAGGCGGCCTGACCGTGAACGCGCCGCTGTACTCGATTCCTGGCTCGGTGGCCGCCACGGCGCCAGAGGCTGCGCCGGCCAAAGACGAGGCGCCGGCACGCACCGTCAACGAGGTGTTGGCGCAGAGCCAGGTCGAGGCGGTGCTCGACGAACTGGACCGCGAGTTGGTCGGCCTGTCCCCGGTGAAGCAGCGCATCCGCGACATCGCTGCGCTGCTGGTGATCGACAAGCTGCGCATGAACCTCGGCCTGGCGGCCCAGGCGCCAAGCCTGCACATGTGCTTCACCGGCAACCCAGGCACCGGCAAGACC
>CAYJEC010000808.1:0-1783 GCA_964369025.1 uncultured Ideonella sp.
ACAAGGGCGACTGGGGCGACTTCGACCGCGGCACGGTGGAAGTGCCCGAACTGGTGGCGCGCATCGCCCGCCGCACCGGCTTCGCGGCCGCGGACGTGCAAACCGTGGTGGACGCCGTGCCGCGCGAGCTGCAGCCCATTCCTGCGACCGTCGCGCTGCTGCGCCGCCTGGCCGACGCAGGCCACACGGTGCACTACCTGTCCAACATGCCCGCGCCTTACGCGGACATCCTGGAGCGCAACGGCTTTTTCAGCCGCTTTGCCAGCGGCGTGTTCTCAGGCCGCGTGCACCACAACAAGCCGGAGCCCGGCATCTTTGCCGTGGCCGAGCAGTTGTTCGGCGTGCCAGCGTCGGAGCTGGTATTCCTGGACGACCACGCGCCCAACGTGCAGGCGGCGCAGGCTCGGGGGTGGAACGCCATCCAATTCATCGACGCGGCGCAGGCCGAAGCAGCGCTGCGGGAACGGCGCTGGATAGGCGATCTCAACCCCTGAGCGTCATGGCCTCGCGCCCCCTCAGGGTCTTGTGCCAGGTCCACACCACCCAGGTGCACACGCGCCCGTCGGGTCTCAGGAAGACTTCGGTCTCCTGCCCCCAGGCCTGCTTGTCGGCCGGGTTGAGGTAGCTGTCGAAGTAGAAGATCGCACGGATGGCTCGCTGGTCCCAGGCCATGCAGCGGTTGCGCACGGCCTCCGGAACCGCCAAGCGGGGCATGTCGAGCACGTCGCCGGGCGGCCCCAGCAGCGCGAGAACTTCCTGCTGCGTGGTGATGTTTTCCTGCAGCTTCAGGCGGTTCTCGCGCTGCAGGCCGACGGCTGTGGGCAGGCCACTGGCGCAGCCGGCGAGCAGGGCCAGTGTCATCAGGGCCGCTGCCGCGCCGAGCGACCCTTTCATCTGTTGTCGTTGCATGCAGGCCCTCACTCGCCACGCAGGCGCTTGTTGTACAGCGCGTAGGTCTGCTCGATGGCCTGCGCCGCGGTGCGCGGATCCCGCAGCGCGGCGATCGAGGTGCGGCCACCCCACACCGCCTGCGACCGCCACAGCCAGATGAAGCTGGCGTCAGAGGCCTCCAGGGTGTTCTTGCGCCTCTTGCCCAACTCAAACATCATCTTGAATAGGCCTTCCTTCACCTCAGGCAGTGCCTGGCCCAGGTCCTTCTCACAGTCCGACAGCACGTCGGTGTAAGCCTTTTCCTCGGCCAGCCTGCTCTCCCACCGGAGGCGCCAGGCTTTTCCTTCAGAGAGGTATCGGTCGCCCCAGGTGCCTTCCTCGGTGCCGAACCCGAAGTGGATGTACGCACAATTCAGCACCCGGTCGGCCAGGCCGCCTTGGCGGGCCGCGGCAGGGATGGCGGTCGGGGCGGCCTGCCGTTCCGGCATGCAGGGCCTGGACCCGAAACTGGTCTCGTAGCGCGCCACGGTGCTGACAGGGTAACAACTGGACCGCATGACCAACCAGTGGCGCAAGGCGAACTCGTTCGGGAAGCGCGCCAGGGCCCTTTTCGCCCACTCGGTCATCAGGTCCACCTCCGGAACCGCGGCGGTGATGATCTCGTCGTAGGTGTCGGGCGTGTCGAACTTCGGGTCCTTGAGCCGTGCCGCCAGCGCGGCGACGGCACGCTCCTGGTTGGCGCGGATGCGCTTGGCCAGTGCCAGGGCCTGGGTCCGTCTGGCATCGATGTCCCGTTGCTCTGCATCCATCTGCTGCCGCCAGCGCAACAGTTCGCGGTTCCGCGCCTCGTCTTCCCTGCGCCTGCGTTCCGCGTCGGCGGCTTCGCGTTGCA
>CAYJEC010000809.1:0-1777 GCA_964369025.1 uncultured Ideonella sp.
CAGTTCAGGCGGCAAGTACCTGGGCGTCACGATCACCGTCACGGCCACCAGCCGCGAGCAACTCGACGAGCTCTACCGCACGTTGTCCACCCATCCGATGGTGAAGGTGGTTCTCTAGGAGGCTGCGTCGGCCTTTCACTGTGCCGCCAGGCGGGCGTCGATTTCCTTGAGCTTGGCCGGGGCGGCTTCGTCGCCTTGCCGCGCTGCAGCGGCGTACCAGTAGCGCGCCAGGCGCAGGTCGGCGGCCACGCCGTCGCCCTTTTCGTACATGGATCCAAGGATGTACTGCGCGCCCACGTCGCCGGCATTGGCAGCCAGGCGGAACCATTGGGCGGCCTGTGCCATGTCGGCCGTTGTGCCGCGGCCCATGAAGTGGGCTGTGCCGGCGGCTACCTGAGCGTCGACGCTGCCCGCCGTGGCGGCGCGCTCATACCAGGCCAGCGCCAGCGGCAGGTCGGCGCGGCCCAGCCGACCGCTCTCGTAGAGCTCACCGAGCGCCAACTGCGCGGTGACAAACCCCTTGTCGGCCGCACGTGCCAGCAACTCCCGGGCACGCTCGGGGCTGGATTCCGGCAACTCGCCGCGCAGGTGCATGGCGGCCAGGTTATGCAGGGCCACCGGGTCGCCCTGGGCCGCCAACTGGCCAAAGGCCTGGCTGGCTGGCACGAACTCGCCGCGCTCGTAGGCTTGCAGCGCGCGGGCCAGCGGCGTGTCCGGGTCGGCGGCCACCGCCCCGTGGGTTGTCAACAGGCTGGCAGCAAGGAGGATCCAGGGGACAAATTTCATCGGCCGCACGATACGGCATGCGCCTTGGCCCTGCCCACCGCAGGGCGTGCCGCTCGCCGAGAATGGCAGGCATGCCGCTCCCACTGCCCGGGATCTTGCGCCGCCACCTTGGCCAGCAGCCCTACGAGATCACTTTTGACGCGATGCGCCGCTTCACTGCCGAGCGCACGGCGGACACGGCCGACGAGTTATGGCTGGTCCAGCATCCGCCGGTCTTCACGCAAGGCGTGGCCGGCAAGCCCGAGCACCTGCTGGCTCCTGGCGTCATCCCGATCGTGGCCAGCAACCGGGGCGGCCAGGTCACCTACCACGGCCCCGGGCAGGTGGTGGTGTACCCGCTGATCGATCTTCGGCGCCTGGGCATCTACGTGAAGGAGTATGTGTTCCGCATCGAGGCAGCGGTGATCCAGGCCCTCGAATCGCACGGCGTGATCGGCTTCCGCGTGGCTGGCGCGCCTGGCATCTATGTGAACCTGGCCGACCCTTTCCAGGCCGGGCTGCCCGCCGGCCCGCGGCTGGACCCATTCTCCGGTTTGGGCAAGATCGCAGCACTGGGTATCAAAGTGAGCAACCACTGTACATACCACGGCGTGTCTCTGAACGTGGCCATGGATCTGGAGCCCTTCCAGCGCATCAACCCCTGTGGTTACCACGGGTTGCGGACGGTCGATCTGGCTACACTGGGTGTCCGGGCGAACCCTGATGCCGTGGCCGATTTGCTGGCCGACCGCCTTGCCGCCCACTTGAGCCCCTGACCCTGGACCTGGAATGGCCACGCAGAACACCACCCACGAAGCCAAGACCGGCGCCGACTACGACGCCACCGCCAAGCAGAAGGCCCAGGCCAAGACGGCGCGCATTCCGATCAAGGTGGTGCCCGCCGAGGTGCTGAAGAAGCCCGAGTGGATCCGCGTGAAGGCCGGGTCCCCGAGCACCCGCTTCTACGAGATCAAGCAGATCCTGCGCGAGCACAAGCTGCACACGGTGTGCG